>CAMWXG010000156.1 GCA_947178155.1 uncultured Lachnoclostridium sp. | reverse complement strand
GCAGGTATATATGAAGTATATTAAACAATTTCTTATTATAATAATAATTTCTTTTATTGGAGAGCTTTTGAATTCATTAATACCACTGCCTGTTCCTGCAAGTATTTATGGAATGGTAATTTTATTTGCAGCTTTGTGTACTGGTATAATAAAGTTGGAGCAGGTAAAGGAAGTTTCTGGTTTTCTTATAGATATTATGCCGGTTATGTTTATTCCGGCAGGTGTGGGACTCATTAATTCATGGGATGCGCTTAAGCCTATTCTTTTTCCTGTAACAATAATTATGATTGTAACAACTGTGATTGTAATGGTGGTGTCAGGGCAGGTAACACAGGTGGTACTTAAAAAATGAGAGAAGATGTTCTAACTTTGACAATGGGGGCTTTATGATTTTTGAAAATTCTTTATTCTTTGGTGTTTTTATTAGTTTAATTAGCTATGAAATTGGGCTTTTGATTAAAAGAAAATGGAAATTTGCGGTTTTTAATCCTCTCCTTATTTCGATTATTCTTGTAATTGTCTTTCTTAAGGTTTTTAATATTGATTATGACAAATATAATGATGGCGCAAAGTATATTAGTTACTTTTTGACACCTGCAACTGTATGTCTGGCAGTTCCGCTTTATCAACGTATTAATATACTTAAGAGTAATGCAAAAGCTATAATTTTGGGGATTACATCAGGTGTGCTGTCAAGTATGGGAAGTGTGCTTGGTCTTTCGGTGCTTTTTGGACTTACGCATCAGCAATATGTAACACTTTTGCCAAAGTCAATTACAACAGCTATTGGTATGGGGGTTTCGGAGGAGCTTGGAGGAATTGTTACTATTACTGTAGCAGTGATAATTATTACTGGAGTGATTGGAAATATATTGGCAGAACCTGTATGTAAACTCTTTCGTATTACGGAGCCTGTGGCTGTTGGTATTTGTATTGGTTCTTCTTCACATGCGGTCGGAACAGCGCGCGCATTTGAGATAGGAGAGCTTGAGGGAGCTATGAGCAGCCTGTCAATAGCAGTATCAGGTATTATTACGGTTGCAGGTGCTTCTGTTTTTGCAGTATTGTATTGACATATAGATGTAGAATTGTGTATTATTAGTAAAAGTGAAGATATTTTAGGCGGTATATACTATGTACACGAATATTTTTTATCTGATTTAAAAGAGGGAACACATAAGTTCAAAGCAGTTGACAGATTTGGACAGGAAAGTAATCTTAAACTGACTATTGATAATACAAAACCTTCTGTTACAGGTGTAAAAAATGGAAAGACATATAAAAATGGTATAGCATCTGCAAAACTTAATGGAAAGAAAATATCATCAGGAATTAAAGTAAGTAAAAATAAAAGTTATACCCTTAAAGTAATAGATAATGCTGGAAATGTAAATACTGTTAAGTTTAAAATAAATGGCGATGAAAAAACGCAGAAATGAGGTTAAATATGTCAACAAATAAAGAATTAACTGCACAGCTTGAATTAATGAAAAATGAGCCAAATGCAGAAGTAGCTAATAAACTTACTCAGATGCTTAGTGGGATAAATGTTTTTTTGCCTGCTGTAATGCCAAGAAATACTGATCCTGAAATACTAAAGCAGATGGTGGTAAGTCCTAAGAAGCCACAGCCTATGCCTAAAGGAGCAAGACCGAATCCATGCATTTTGCAGAATGATGATGGTAAGAAATTTTTCCCAATGTTTACTTCTGAAGAAGAGATTGAAAAGGGAAGAGATAAAGTACTTAATTATCCGATTACAATTAATATGCCATTTAAAGCATGTATGGATATGGTACTTAAGAGCACAGATGTAGAAGGTGCTGTTATAAATCCATTTTCGCAAAATATTATCATAAATATTGAAAGAAACAAACAGCAGGAACAGGAAGCACCAAAACCAATTAAGCTTACGGAGCCTCAGTTTCATGCTATGGTACGTCAGCAGATGGAATCAAATACACTGCCGAGAAAGATTTTTACTGAAGGAGAGTCATTTATTAAGGATTTACGTGAACGTGGTGGCGATTGCCTTATTGAATTTTTTGATGAACCATATGCACAGACAAAAAATTGTCCATATAGTTCGGAGGATTATGATTTAATGTCGCTTAGTATCAGTGATACACTGGAGCTTACACGTATAACAATGCCTGAGGAAAAGCTTTATCCGGGAACAGCCATAACACTTTTTGTTACATGGAATCCGGTGGAGAGTAAAGCTGGTTATTATGGTATACTTAGAGGCGGTAAAGGTGAGAGAAACAAGCTTATGGAGATTACTTCCGAGGGTAAAGCGGTTGACCATGGTGATGCGCCTGACGAAGGAAGCGAATTGTCAAGTATTATTGACATTGCGTCAGCAGAATAGATGTTAGGACCTGTTTTCTTTGCACTCGGAAAAACATTTTTCGCAACTTGTTTATTTAATTTATTTACAGTTCCTTACTGCATAAATTTTCAGATACTGTGAGGGGTATAATTTGATGATAATATACTTAATCCGTCATGGAAGACAAAATAGTAAAGATTGTAATGTAGATGTTCCGCTTGCAGACGAGGGAAAACTTCAGGCAGAACTTCTTAGCAGGCGAATGAGGCTTTATAATGTTGACGCGCTTTATTCGAGTGACTTAATACGTGCTGTTGAAACTGCAGAAATTGCGTTTGCATATGATAAAGCTCTTGTTTCTAATATTCAGATAAGACCAGGAATTGCAGAGTTTGATTTTGGAAATCTTACTGGTGAGAAAGATGAGCTTGTAAAGAAGTACTATAGAGATTACTACAAAGAGCAGATTGACTTATTTATGGAAGGGAAAGTACATAAGGGAACTGCTTTAGATGAAGTTAATGAATATGTAGGTGAGTTTTTTGTCCCATATGAAGATATGTGGTATCCAGAAGGGGATAATGGACCTAAAGTGCTTGAGCGGGTAATGCCGATTGTGTATGAATGGATTGGCAGTGGTAGCAAAAGCATAGCTGTAGTCACACATGGTGGAGTAATTCGGTTATTAATGTGTACACTTTTTGGAGGAGATTTTGCCAGACGCCTGATGTTTGGCACTTCTCTTGAAAATTGCAGTATAACGCAGATTCATTATGATGAAGAAAAAAATGGTTTTTTCCTTGATAGGTTTAATGATTATGCACATCTTGAAAGCAGACCAGAGTTGCTTAGATAAGTCTGAGAAGAAACTCTAAATCGACGATGCGTTTGTTTGCATCGTCGAAGAGTTTTATTTCTTTCGTCTAAAATCTTTTGAAATACATCCACTTATCCACAATATTCCAATATAGCTTAATGCTATAAAGCAGCATATTATAAACAAAGTAAATATTCCTGATATATAAGGAAATGCAGATAATATTATTGCAGATAGTTTATTTGATAAGAATCCAATTGCAATAAGTGAGGTGCATGGAATGATTATCCAGTGAAGGGTATCAGGAATTATATAGTTCTTTAGGTAGAATACTTCCATAAATGTCATTAATATCTGGCTTATAAGCATGCCTATCAAATAGGCTTTTATTCCATAAATAGGAACAAGCGCAGCAAGAGAGTATATTTTAACTATAAGACTTGCCACAGTCATTATAAATGTGAGCTGTGTGTGTCCCATTCCATTAATAATACCTGTAAGGGTTGTTGAAATATATATAAATGGGCATAGCCATGACAATGTTACTATGTATGAGCCTGCGGTTTCATTATGAAAAAATAGTGTTCCCATATTATCGCCATGAATTATAAAGATATATACAAACAGCCAGCCTATAAGGAGGCTGTATTTAACTGCAAATGTTACAGATTTGCTTATGGCGGCAGTATCATTTTCGGCCTGTGACTTAGCAACAGCTGGCAGCAGCATTGTTGCAAACGCGTTGCTTATGGCAGTTGGAAAGAGTATAAATGGCATAGCCATGCCTGAAAGTATTCCATATATGCTAAGGGCTTCAGAAGAAGAGCAGCCATATTTTGAGAGAGCAGCCGGAATAAATATGGCTTCTGCACTGTGGAGCAGTGAAACTATAAGTTTGGTAGATGTAAGAGTAACAGCAAGTATAATAAGTGATTTAAATACAGGGTGTTTTTTATGCAAGTTTTCATTTCCAGACTGCCTGCTGGTTTTGCGGTTTGGTAGTTTTTTGTGAGATACGATTAGAATAAAAAGCTTTATAAAATTAAATAGAAAGCCTGCTATTTCTCCTATTACGATACCCCATACTGCTATTATGCAGCATTTGTTTTCATCAGTTCCAAATAACATGCATATAAGGAATACAAATGCAACTCTGGCAAGCTGTTCTATTATCTGTGAACCTGCAGGAATAGATGCGTTTTGTATACCATAATAATAGCCGCATATACATGCTGAAATACCACAGAATGGAAAAAGCAGTGATATTATTTTAAGATATGGTGTGCAGGCAGGCTCAAGTATTATATTTGCAGATATCCATTCAGCACCTGTATATATTATTACAGACATAAATAGTGACAGACATAGTGAAAGCAGACAGCCGTATATAAGTATTTTTAGAGGAGGCATAGAATGGGAATTATTTTTTCCTGAACTCGTTCCAATAAGCTGTGATATTGCAGTTTGTATACCAGCTGCGTATATAGTGAAGCATATGCCATAAATAGGAAATATAAGCTGGTATGTACCAAGAAGTTTTGCACCAAGTATGTCTGCAAGAAATATTTTATAATAAAATCCGATAAAACGTGTGATGATACCTGCTATGGTAAGTATAAAGGTGCCTTTTATCATCTTATTTTGAAAAATTTTCATAATTTCTCCAATTTTACATATGCATGGTTAAGGCTTATTTCATATTTACAGCTGCTTTAGCCTTAATTGCAATTATATTAATACAATATATGAAAAGTTACTGATTTTATGTTGCATTCTGCTTTTTTTCTCATATATTGAATATACATTGGTTTAATTATGGAAGGGATTGGTAAAGTATATGATATATCTGGATAATGCGGCGACAACATCGGTTCATCCAAAGGTTCTTAAGGCAATGCTTCCATACTTTGATAAGAAATATAGTAATCCGTCAGGAATATATGAATTTGCTACTGCCGGCAAAAATGCTATAAATGAAGTTCGTGAAGTAATTGCAAAAAGTATTAATGCAAAACCTTCAGAGATATATTTTACAAGCGGCGGAACAGAGTCAGACAACTGGGCTTTAATTGGTATGGCAAGAGCTATGTCAGACAAGGGGAAGCATATAATTACTTCAAAGATAGAGCATCATGCTGTAATAAATACATGCTTATATTTGGAGAAAATGGGATATGATGTGACTTATCTTGATGTAGATGAGGAAGGGTTTATTTCACTTAGACAGCTTGAACGGGAAATACGTAAAGATACCATACTTATCAGCATTATGTTTGCAAATAATGAGGTTGGCACAATAGAACCGATTAAAAAGATTGGTGAGCTTGCAAGAAGGAATAATATCTGTTTTCATACAGATGCAGTGCAGGCATATCTTCATACAGATATTGATGTTGAAAAGATGAACATAGATATGCTTAGTGCAAGTGCTCATAAATTTAGAGGTGCAAAGGGAACAGGATTTTTGTATATAAGAGATAATTTTGTGCCAGATATTTTTATGCATGGAGGTAAGCAGGAAAAGGGAAGAAGAGCAGGAACTGAAAATGTTCCCGGTATTATAGGTATGGGTGAGGCAGTAAAGGTTGGAATTGCTGATATGCAGAAAAGCAATGTATATGTTAGAAATATGAGGGATTATCTTTTATATAGGATTGAACATGAGATACCAGATGTATACCTTAATGGTGCAAGACATATGAGACTGCCGGGAAATCTTAATGTCAGCTTTTCTAATATAGAGGGTGAGAGTCTTCTTATAATGCTTGATATGGATGGTATCTGTACATCAAGCGGTTCTGCATGTACAGCAGGAGTAAGTAACGGCTCACATGTTTTAAAGGCTATGGGGCTTGATAAAGAGAGATTAAAAGGTGCCTTAAGAATTACATTAGATGCAGAAAATACAATGGAAGAGATGGATTATGTAATATGGCGGATTAAGAAAAATGTGGCAACACTTAGAGATAAGGAATAGGGTGATTTTCTTTTATGTAAATAAAGAAGATTAGCTTAAACAAAAAATAATC
>CAMWXG010000155.1 GCA_947178155.1 uncultured Lachnoclostridium sp. | reverse complement strand
GAAAATAATTATTGATTTGAACCCTGTGCGCTAGTAAATTAATCGTCACAGCTGAAGGCGTAGGGTATTGGTTGATAAATATGTTTAAGTCTGATATAATATTTCGTGGCATTTTATAATGAAATGAAAGGAATCTATATGAAAATAGCAATTTGTGATGACAGCGTTGAGGATTTACTTAAAATAGAGAAGTTATTGTTTGAATATAAAATACTACATGGGAATAGGGATTTTGAAATTGACAAATTCTCTGATCCATATACATTGTATAATAAGATATTAGAAGGAGATATGGTAGATATATACATATTAGACATGTTGATGCCAGGGCAGACAGGAATTGATCTTGGTAATCAAATAAGGAAAGCCAGGTGTGAAAATGTGATTATATATATTACATCTTCTGATGATTATGCATTGGACGCCTATGGTGTACATGCAGTAAGATATCTTTTAAAGCCAGTTAATAAGGATAAATTTTTTGAGGCGATGGATTATGCTCTATCTTATACCAAAGTAAAAAAGGAACCTATATATTTGATTAAGACAAAGGAAGGGTTAGTAAAGAGACCATATTCCAGAATAGAATATATTGAAAATGCTAACAGAAAACTTGAAGTACATTTGACTGATGGGGAGATGTTGAAAAGTATTTTTATAAGAAAATCTTTTGAAGAAGAGATACATGAAATTGCAGAGGAGAAGAATTTTCACCAAATACACAAGTCTTTTCTTGTAAATTTTGATTATGTAAAGCAGATGACTATAGATGGTGTTACTATGGAATCTGGTAAAAAACTTCCTGTCAGCAAGGCAAAGGCAGCAAATGTTAAACGTGAATATCTTCTTTTTGTTTCCGAAAAATACATATAGGAGGATAGTATGGTTTATTTAAAAGATATATCTTATATGTTTAGTCATGTATTTTTCATGTTATTTATCTATTTGTTTTTGATACATCGCTATTCTAAAAAGAAAACATTTATTATATGTTTTATATCATTTGCTGTGCTGACACTGTTTGACTACCTTAAGCTAAATATGTTTCCAGACAGTTATATGTGTTACTTTTTTTCAGATATCGTTCAGATTTTCACAGCTCAGTTTACAGGGCTTTTTATTTCAGAAAAAAGAGACAGCAGAGTGCTATTTGTAGGACTTAGCGCTTCCAATTATGTAATAGTTGGAAGTATAACAGCATCTATCCTATATATTTATACAAACAATATTTGGCTGTCTTTGGTGGGGAATTTCCTGACTCATATTATTATTTTGCTGGTACTTTTTTTCAAAATTGGGAATATATTATTCAAATTTCATGAACGCGATTTTGGAAAAGATTGGTGGGAATTATGCCTGATTCCTGTGTTCTTTTTTTGCAGTTTTTCTTGCCTTGCATTTTTCCCATATACACTTTATGAATATCCTCAAAATATTCTTGTCAGTATATTTTTAATGATTACAATGCTTGTATCTTATATAGTAGTGTTGCGTTATTTGGATAGTGAAACGAAACAGATAGAAGGATATTGGAAGAATGTGATGTTTGAATCTTATATTAAGGGACTGGAGAGCCAAAATTATCTGGTAGAACAGTCCGAGCGAAATTTGAAGATATTGAGACATGATATGAGACATTATTCTATGATGATAAATTCACTGTTAAACCAAGGAGAATATGATGAAATTAGAAATATAGCTGCACATATCAATGAAGTGGTGGAGGAGAATAAAGTTGCCAGGTATTGTGAAAACCTTATTGTAAATACTCTTCTTTGTAAGATGGCAGGGCAGGCACAGGCTTTACATATTGACTTGAATCTGGATGTGCGGATACCTAAGGAAATTTTAGTCAACGATTACGAGTTTGCAATGGTTCTTGCTAATCTATTGGAAAATGCTGTGTTTTGTGTAAAGGATTTGGAACAGGAAAAGAAGTATATAAATGCGAAAATACATTGTACATCAGAATATCTGCTTATCAATATGGAAAATGAGTATGAGAAAGAAATTGATTTTGATTCTATAACAGGACTTCCTAAGAGTGGAAGAGGAGGAAGTCATGGTTTGGGAATGCAGAGCGTATTGGCATTTTCTGACAAGCTGGGAGGAAATATTGATTGTTATTGTGAATGTAATCATTTCAAAATTATAATGTTTGTGAATTTTTAATTACTTTTCACACCCACGCCAAATTTGAGGATTTTGGCATGATTTTACCAAAAGTACGAGTTTTGCAGCGCCATTTTGCATGATTTTGGAATAAAATCTTATTTTGCAAAATGTGTGCATTCAGTGCTGAAAACACTGCTTGTTACTGTTCACTTCAACCAGTAACAATTTTTAGAACATGTTTAACTATAGTTTAAATTTAATATATGCGAAATTTTAGCTGTTTTTTGCGCAAAATAGGGAAAGATAGAAGTCCACAAAGATGCTATAATAATCTAAATATTGATAGTTTGTTAAGCATCAATAAGAAAAAGGGGACCAATCTATGCAAAAGACATTTATTAAATATACATTTTTTATTATAACTGCTGCTATATTTTTGATTCTTTTGATTAATTTCATTTTTAACTTACAATTACTAGAGACTCAGCAATTTGATACATTTTGGACCAAAACAGATCAGATGATACATACTTTAGAGAGTAATCAAATGGAACTTACACTGTTGAAAGAGAGTCTTGATGAAGACTATCTGACGAGAGCAAAAGCTGCTGCATATGTTTTAGACAGACAAGAGGAAGTGTCTATGGATGTGGATGAAATGCAGTATTTGGCTGATTTACTAAACGTAGATGAACTCCATATGATTGATGAAAATGGCATCATTGTGTCGGCTTCTGTTTCTAAATACGTTGGTATTGATATGGCGGACCATAAACAGACAAGACCTTTTTTAGATCTTTTAGGGCGTGGTGATGAGGATGCTTATCTTATTCAGGAAGCACAGCCAAATGCGGCAGAGGATAAAATTATGCAATATGTAGGTGTTGCAAGAAAGGAAAAAGTAGGAGTAGTTCAAGTGGGTTTTACACCTACCAGACAGTTGGAGGCTCAATCACGTAATACATATGACTATATTTTCTCTAAATTTCCTACAGATGTAGGGGAAGAGCTTTTTGTGGTCGATACTTTAACAGGAGATGTTTTGGGGCATTCTGATGGTTTGAACAAAAAATATTCTGCTGAATGTTATAGTTTGAGTTCGTTGCCAGACTGTTTAGATGGGGAATATAAAAGTGGAGATGATGAGACAGAAATGTATGTGGTCAGTAGAGAGTATGAGGATGTTTGGCTGTGTGCTGCCCTGCCAAGAAGGATTATTTTCCAAAAGCTATGGGGAAATATTATTACAACTTTTATATATTTGCTGTTTATTGAGGCAGTTGTGCTTCTTCTTTTGAATTATCTGGTAAAAAAGAAAGTAATAAATGGAATACATAATATTTTAGGAAGTCTTAATTCTATAAAAAATGGAAATCTTGATATGGAGGTAGCTGTTGGTGGAAACCGTGAGTTTGAGGAATTAAGCGGAGGTATTAATGCCATGGTAAAGAGTATTCTTAATCTCTCTGATCGTATTTCTGCGATTATAGAAATTAGTGGCATTCCTCTGGCAGTGTTCGAGTATGAGCGTGGCATTAATCATGTATTTGTCACATCAGGATTAAGCAGTCTTCTGGAGTTATCAGAGAGCAAAGCAGAAGAACTTTATCGTGATGCTGCTTTGTTTGAACAATATATCCGTTCAGTTACCAATAATCCTGTAAAAGGTGAAGAGGAAATTTATAAGGTAGATGAGAATAAATACCTTTGTATTCATTTATCAGAGTCAGCTGATGGATATTTAGGGATTATATCTGATGTTACAAAGGATATTCTGCAAAAGATGCAGATGCACTATGAGAATACTCATGATCCTCTCACCGGACTGTATAAATTTGATTATTTTAAGGAGCAGTCCGCTGAAATATTAGCTAAAATGGATATAGAAAAGTTTTGTGCTATTGCAATGCTTGATTTAGACCACTTTAAATCTATTAATGATACTTATGGTCATGATGCAGGAGATCGATATTTGCAAGGTTTTGCAGAGGTCATGAAATCTATGCCTGAAAAGCATTTTTTGTCAGCAAGGCGTTCAGGGGATGAATTTTGTATGCTTATTTTTAATTGTGAGAGCAGGGTGCATATTGTGAATTTCTTGGAGTTTTTTTATGAAACACTTCGTGGAAATGTTGTAGCATTGTCCGATACGCAGACAAAGAGTATTAGTGCTTCATGTGGATATGCCTTGACAGATGGTGCAAAAAGCACTATTACAGAGCTTTTGGGACATGCGGACGAGGCTCTTTATGAGGTGAAACGTGGAACAAAGGGAAAATATGCACAATATCATCAATAATGTTATATAAATAAATTGTTTGTGGCGGCCTAGCCGCCATGTTTGAAATTTTATTGGAAAAATAAAAAAGTATATAGTTTTATTAATTCTGACAAATTTCAAAGTGTTTCCATAAGACAGCATACCCCCGTTTGAACGAATTACACATTGGTGTATAGAACTTTAGATATGTGATTTTATCACCACATCTTCGTACAATATGGCTGTCTTTCGGAAACATTTTGGAATTTGCCGGAAAATAGTTACCATTCATTAGTGCCATTAAGAATTGCAATTGATTTGTCAAAAACATTTTTTCAATTGGATTCTCCTATTTCACATGCGAATTGACCGATTTTTTCTAATATTTCTAATAATTCTTTTGTATTATTATCAAAATGTGGTATGCTTTTTTGTGCATTTTCACATATATATTCTTGGTATTCAATATCCCAACTGTCTTGCTTAAATGACCATGATGGAACAAAGTATGTTACGTGATTTTCAAAGCATGGACAGATCATGTGTTAAATACTATGGCAATAGACAATCCGCTTGAATATGCCAGACTTTATCTAAATAACGAAATGCAAATATTTATAGATGCTCAAGACAGTCTGGATATCTGACATGAAAAAAAGCTTAAAATCTTATAGCATGATTTTAAGCTTTTTTCATTTAAGGTTTTTTATACTTTACAATACCAAAACAATAATATAAATCCGAAAGACAAATCGGAATTTTCTTAGTAGCTTTATATATCTTTTCTAAAACAAATAATGCGATTTTCTTCTTCAAATCCCATTGATAAATGAAACTTTAAACTTATATCATTGTCAATTTCACAATCACTTGCAAATTCAGTACAATGTTTTTCTTTTGCCCATTTTTCGCATTTTGAAAGAAGCTCTTTAGCATATCCACTATGTCTATATTCTTTCTCAATAAAAATTCCCTCTAAATATCCAACAGGAGATGTATTTGTTCCTTCAACATAATCATTCCTAAGCTGACATTGTGCAAAACCTACTGCTTTATTACCGACATATTTAATGAAACAAACAGCATTATTACTGCAAATAAGGTCAAGAAATTCTGATTGCAATTCTGATATTGTATTATCAGACCACATTTTTATCGCCAATTTTGCCAATGCTAAAGTATCTGCTTGCGTTGCTTCTCTAATCACAAAATCACCTCCATAAATTCCCGTTGTCTCTTACAACAACATTAACAGTATATCACACCATTAAATATAATTCCACATCTTATTTAGACGAAATGCCCCGAAAGATGTGCAGGAACTTCTGGGGGCACTCGGATGTAAGTACCACGATGAATTTTTATGCCTATGCCACCAGAGAGGTAAAAGCGGAACCGCTCCCCCTTAAAATCGACAAAACATTGCTTCTGTACTTCCAGCGTAATCATGTGCCGGGTTTCCGGGTGGAAGCGTTCCTTTCCTGACAGGTCATGCCCCTGCATGATCGGCTCCTGTGCCTTTGCCGCCACAAGCCGCTGGTGGATGGAATTGTCACGTTCTGCAAGGAACCGGGCTTTTGTGGCGGCGACAAACTGGCTGCACTCCAGCTCCGGTATCTTTTGGCAATCATCGTATTATCAATGCACAGAAATACCGGTTCGTTGCGTAAATTTTCCGGAATAATCTGTAATGCCATATGTGTGGTTACATTTATAAATTTGCAGCATTTAATTTTTGCATAAGAACAGGTATAATAAAATGCATTTAAAGATTTTTCAGTTAATTTGGATAAAAAATGTTTATATAATGTATGGA
>CAMWXG010000154.1 GCA_947178155.1 uncultured Lachnoclostridium sp. | reverse complement strand
CGGAGTCTCGTGTGCTCGGTTATGTGTATAAGAGAGAGCCCTTGTATATGCATGTTATAAAAATGATATGGATAAAATTAAAGAGCGCATTAAAAATGCAAAAAGAAGAGATTTAAATAAAATATATGATTACAGAAGTCCACTTATGTTCTGTGCAGAAAATGATAATTTAGAAGCCTTTAAAATGCTTACCGAAGCTGGTGCCAATGTTAAACATTCATATTCCGGATATAATGTTCTTGTATGTGCAATTAATCACTCAAAAGATATTACTATGTACATATATAAAGAATTTCCGGAATACTTTGAAAAAATGATTTTAAAAGCAGGTTTTGCATTAGCACGTTCCTGCCATAATGTCTTAATTTTAGAACTGATAAAAAGCTTTGGTGTAAGTCTTGAAGGTAAGAACACATCACATCCCAATCTTCATACTTTTGCAGAGTCCAATAATGTCGAAGGTGTCCGCTTCCTTATAGAAAACGGAGTAGATCCGTTAATGCTTAATAAATGGGATCAAACAGCATATATGAGAGCTGAAGTATTTCATAAAAAAGATGTAGTAGAATATCTTAAACAATATAACAACTAAAGAAAGGAAAAAATATATGCAAAATATAATAGATTTAGTATCAAAGTATACCTGTGGCAGCGATAATGAAATAATTACAATGCAGATAGAAAAAAAATATGAGCCATTTTACAAGTTTCAAATTACTGATTTTAAAATTATAAATAATGAAGTTGTATATGCATCAGAGCCATATAGACAAATCGGAACCAGAACCGGAAATAGTGAAACAAATGATTTTGTCAAAATCATTCTTGATACTGTAGAAGAAGGATTTTATATTATAAGATTTAATAATAAAAAATGTACTGATTTTAAATATTATGCACATTATAATTTAGAGGTAGATTCTTATAATCATGCTATTTCATTTTTAATGATATATCTTGAGTACAATATATTTCCCGGAAATGAAGATGCTAAGAAAGAACTCGAAAATTCCCTTATAAAAGAAAAGTTAAAAGAAACACTTGTGTATGCATGTTATGAAAACAATATGGATAAAATTAAAAAATATCTTGAGAGTGCTGAAAGAAGAGACTTTGGAAAGTGCTTTTACTCCCAAACTCCACTTATGTTCTGTGCAGAAAACGACAATTTAGAGGCATTTAAAATGCTTATTGATACAGGTGCTAATATTAAACAGGTCTTCAATCAGAGCTGTGCTCTTGAAGTTGCAATAGCTTATTCAAAAGATATCACCATGTATATTTATGAAAACTTTTATGAATATTTTAAAAAGAAGGTTACAAAAGAAGGTTTTTCACTTGCTGTTCACTGTCATGACACATCAATTTTTAAACTTTTTAAAGATTGTGGCGTAAGCCTTGAAGGTAAAAATAAAAAAACTCCCAATTTACATAAATTTGCAATTTATAATAACGTAGAGGGAGTCCGTTTTCTTATAGAAAACGGCGTGAATCCGTTAATGTCTGATGGTTGGGAACATAACACAGCATATACACTCGCTAAAAAAAACAAATGCAAAAATACAATGAAGTATCTGGAGCAATTTAATTAAATAGCTAAATTATGTTTTTAAATAAAGAAATGGCGCTTAAACTCTAAAATATGGAATTTAAGCGCCATAAATTTCTTACATATTTATATCAAAATATCCTGCCAATTATATATACTATAAATGCGACAAGCCATGCAAGTACACACTGGCTTACTGCAACACCCGCTGCCCATTTGCCGCCAAGTTCTCTTTTTACAGAGGCAACTGCTGCTACGCATGGCGTATATAAAAGACAAAATACAAGCAGAGCTGTAGCGCTTAAAGGTGTTAATATATCTAAAAGCATACCATTTGAGGGCAGCAGTACAGATAGTGTTGAAACTACACTTTCTTTTGCCATAAATCCTGATATAAGTGCTGTCACAATTCTCCAATCTCCAAATCCAAGCGGCTTAAATACTGGTGCTATTACACCTGCAATACCTGCAAGAATACTGTCATGTGAATTTGACACCATATTAAAATGTAAATCAAATGTCTGCAAAAACCATATTGCTATTGTTGCAACAAATATAACAGTAAATGCTTTCTGTAAAAAATCCTTTGCCTTATCCCATAAAAGTTGCATTACATTTTTAGCTCCTGGCATTCTGTAATTTGGAAGCTCCATTACAAATGGCACTGCTTCCCCTTTAAACATGCTTCCTTTCATTATAAGGGCTGCTATAATTCCCATAACTATTCCGCTAAAGTAAAGCATAACCATTACAAGAGCACCATGATGCGGGAAAAATGCAGCTGTAAAAAATCCATATATCGGCAGTTTTGCAGAACAACTCATAAACGGTGTAAGTAAAATAGTCATTTTCCTATCTCTTTCAGATGAAAGAGTTCTGCTTGCCATTACCCCCGGAACTGTACAGCCAAAGCCAATAAGCATAGGTACAATGCTTCGTCCTGACAATCCGATTTTTCTTAAAAGCTTATCCATTACAAATGCAACTCTTGCCATATATCCGCTATCTTCAAGCATTGATAGGAAAAAGAAAAGCGTTACAATAATTGGAAGAAAGCTTAATACACTTCCCACACCATTAAAAATTCCATCTATAATAAGTGAATGTAGTGCTTCATTGACATTTGCCTTTTTTAAACCTGCATCCGCAAGCATTGTCAGCTTATCTATTCCAAGTGCCAAAATATCTTGAAGCCATACACCGATTACATTAAACGTGAGCCAGAATATCATAGCCATAATTATTATAAATGTTGGTATAGCTGTATATTTTCCGGTAAGGAGTTTATCTAATCTTATGCTCCTTGCATGCTCTCTGCTCTCTTTAGGCTTAACTACGGTTTCATCACTTATTTTCTTTATAAATTTAAAGCGCATTTCAGCAATCGCTGCAGCACGGTCAATTTCACACTCTTTTTCGAGCTGTAATATAATATGCTCAAGCATGTTCTTTTCGCTGTCCTCAAGATTTAACATGTCAAGAATTATCTTATCACCCTCTACAATTTTGGAAGCTGCAAATCTAGTTGGAATCCCTTCTAATTTTGCATGGTCTTCAATTAAATGCATAATTCCATGAATACATCTATGTACAGCACTTCCTTCATCATCAGAACTACAAAAATCCCTTCGCTCAGGCTTTTCCTGATATTTTGCAACATGTATGGCATGTTTTATAAGCTCGTCAATTCCTTCATTTTTTGCTGCTGAGATAGGTACAACTGGAACTCCCAAAAACTCCTCCATCTCGTTCACAAGAATAGCTCCGCCGTTTTCACGTACCTCGTCCATCATATTCAGAGCAACCACCATTGGAATATCAAGTTCCATAAGCTGCATAGTAAGATACATATTTCTCTCAATATTTGAAGCATCTACAATATTAATAATTCCTTTTGGCTTTTCATTTAGAATAAAACTTCTTGTTACAATTTCTTCATTGCTGTATGGTGACATGGAGTATATTCCTGGTAAATCTGTAATAAGTGTATTATCATATCCTTTAATTATACCTGTTTTCCTGTCAACTGTTACACCTGGGAAATTGCCAACATGTTGATTCGCTCCTGTTAAACGATTAAATAATGTAGTCTTACCACAGTTTTGGTTTCCTGCTAGTGCAAAAGTAATCTTCTCAGTTTCAGGAAGCGGATGCTCATCTTTTTTAACATGAAATTTTCCGCTCTCGCCAAGTCCGGGATGTGCAATAGTCTTCTTCTTTCTTCCTTTATTTTTGCCAGACGATTTACCTAATTCTTTTTCTTCAATTTCAGTATCCCTATTTTTTCTTTCTTCTTTAATTTCTGATATTTCTATCTTTTTAGCATCATCAATCCTAAGCGTCAATTCATATCCATGAATAAGAAGCTCCATAGGATCACCAAGAGGTGCATATTTAACAAGAGTAACCTCTGCTTTTGGAATGATTCCCATATCAAGAAAATGCTGCCTTAAAGCTCCTTCTCCCCCAACAGAAATAATTGACGCTGATTTACCTATGTCTAATTCATTTAATGTCATGATAATCCGCCTTATGTAAAATTTATATATTCATTTACACTGCAAATTAATAATTAGATGATGGCTTGCCTGCTTTCTACCTTCACAAGCCCATATTTAATTATCAACATACAGTGATAAATTATTTATGAGCTAATAATAACACAAGCCATTCATGTATTCAAGCTTTTAATTAAATCTCTAAGGCTTTAAACAAATCCATACCATAGCTTGTATTCTCCGGTTTACCTGTAAGCATATGGTAAGTTTTTTTACCATCTTCTTTCCTTTCCGCTGTAAGAAAAGCTATATGTGGAAGTTCTTTTTCGTATAAATATTTAGCAAGTTGAAAAAGATGTGTGACCATAATTGTAGTAATCTGCTTTTCATAAAATGCACGCAGTATTCCTTTTGCAATCTGTGTGCCCTCTTTTTCGGTTGTACTTGCAAAGGATTCATTTAACAGAAAAAGACTATCTGTTTCTGCTGCATCAATCATTCCACTCATACGTTTTAATTCTTCACACAGACGTCCGCTGCTTAACTGTTCGTCCTCTCTTCTTGAAAAATGAGTAAAAATCTGTGTGCGAATAGGAGCACTAAAAAACTCTGCCGGGACTGCCATTCCGCACTGCATTAAAATCTGTGATATTCCAAAACTACGTAGAAATGTAGACTTACCTCCCTGATTAGCCCCTGTTACAAGTGTAATTAGATTGTCATTTAATTTAAGAGAATTTCCGACCGGTTTTCTCTGTACATATATAGCCATCGACAACTCGAATAAATTTACAAATTCAAAATCTTTAGTTCCTATCGGCTTTGGCTCTGGCATAGTAAGTGAAATAGACAGCTCGTTAAGGCGTGTCATAAGCCTTATTACACCCTTGTAAAAAGCCATTTCCTCTGCAAAATGCTGCCAGAAAAGCATTATCTTTTCCTGATATTGACGAAACATTTTCATCAAATGTCCTATTGCAGTTTCCTTCATATGTGTAACATCTCTTTGAAGTACTTCATCTCTAAGCGAAATACTATTTTTCTTAATAAATTTATAATACAGCTTATTAAGTCCGCTCTGGTGTTTCTTTGATTTTATACTTTCTTGTTTACTGAAATAATTAACAGTAGCATATTTTATTTTCATACCACCACCAAATTGAAGTGTATATCCTATCTTTCCTCCGACTATCAAATAATTTATTTCTTTAAGCTTTTCAGCAATCTCATCTAATGGCTCTTTTTCAAGTCGCAGTATAAGATTCCTAAGTGCTTCTGATTTACATTTATTCTTATAATTTCCGAGTAAATCTCTTAGGTAAATTAAGTCTGCATGAATATTTTGAAGATATTCAAATGTATCAAGAATATCTCCGGTTTTTATTGCCGAACGTGAACGATTTTTTTCAATATCTTCCTTGTAGTGCCGTCTTGCTTTTTCCTGTCTGAGTGCACAACCATACATATCCTCTAAAAGTTTAGGATATTCCATAAAATCATTTATTATGTTATGACGGTAATATATTTCTTCTGGAGTCTTTAATGGCATTAATACAATTTTTCTAGCTTTTTCAGCAACAAATATATCATCTCCTGCCATTGTGCGAAAAACAATATCTAAATTCAAATCTCTTATTATATCATTTGGAGAATAATAATATTTTTTGCTGTCTATAGAAGAATCCTTATATAATAAAAATGAATCCATTATGATAACCTCCTTATGATATCTTCATACCTAAGTTCAAACTGCTTAACAAGAGAATCTGAATATCCATGCCCCTCTGCTTTCCTTGGCAATATTTTATATGTACGTTTCTCTTCTTCTCCTTCTTCCACTTGTGCCGCAAGACTTACTATACCTTCTTTTTCCTCTGCCAATTCCTGAATATGTGTTACATAGATTCCATAACAGTTTCTTTTTAAGAAGTGTTCTACAACCTTTTTCCCCATTATTGTAGCATCGTAAGTAGTAGCAGTTGTAAACAGCTCATTGAGAATAACAAAAAGATACTGCTTCTCCTGCTGCATTATTGGAGCCAATCTGTCAATTTCCTCTTTTAACTTTCCTGAATTAGACTGCAGTTTTTCCTCAGCTTCAAAATGTGTGGCAATTCCTTTAAAAAATGGCATACAAAACATTTCTGCATTAACAGGAAGTCCCATAAGGGCAAAATATACAGCCTGCCCCATAGAG
>CAMWXG010000153.1 GCA_947178155.1 uncultured Lachnoclostridium sp. | reverse complement strand
TAGAGCGTCGCCTTGGTAAGGCGGAGGTCACGGGTTCAAATCCCGTTAGCAGCTTTTTATTATGTGTAAACTAAAAACTGCTCCTATAACAATAGGAGCAGTTTTTAGTTTACAGTAAAATTTTGACTATAGATTAAAAATATTTCAAAAGAGAGTTTTATAAATGAAACTTTTTGGTTTGGTATATAAAGGTAGTATTAATGAATATATATTATCTAACGGTTGAAAAAACGACAATTAGTATATTGTATGATTACAATATTAAAAGTCTACAAGTATATTTTGTAGTGCCATTTTGCATGATTTTGGCAAAATGTGTGCATTCAGTGCTAAAGGCACTGCTGGTTACTTATAACGAAGTGAACAGTAACATATATTGGCAATATTGCTTAGAAATTTGCGCTTTTGATTGACATTTCTCGTCAAAATGGTACAATAAATAAGGAGCGTTTGACTAGTGTGTAGTATACTAGGATAACAAAAAATAACATAGAAAGGGGAAACGGAATGAGTGAAGCAACATTTCGTGGGGGTGTTCATCCTTACGAGGGAAAAGAGTTGTCCAAAGACCTGCCAATAAAGGCTGTCATGCCAAAGGGTGATATGGTATTTCCTATGTCGCAGCATATAGGTGCGCCTGCTACACCTATAGTAAAGAAGGGTGATAAGGTGCTTGTTGGACAGAAGATTGGTGAAGCCGGCGGATTTATTTCAGCTAATATCTGCAGTTCTGTTTCAGGTACTGTTAAGGCAGTTGAACCAAGAATGCTTTTAAATGGCTCAAGTGCAACATGCGTTGTTATTGAAAATGATGGCGAGTATACAGGAATTGAAGGACTGGGCGAGGATCGTGATTATACAAGTCTGTCTAATGACGAAATTCGTGATATTGTGAAAGAAGCAGGTATCGTAGGTATGGGAGGTGCAGGATTTCCTACAAATGTCAAACTTACACCAAAAGATGCAGACAAAATTGACTATATTCTTGTCAATGGTGCAGAGTGCGAGCCATATCTGACATCTGATTATCGTCAAATGTTGGAGTGCCCAGAAGAGATTGTTGGGGGCCTTAAGGTAATGCTTAAGCTTTTTGACAAGGCAAAAGGAGTTATATGCATTGAGGATAATAAACCTGATGCCATTGCAAAAATGGAAGAAGCAGTGAAGGGTGAGAATCGAATTGAAGTTAAGGCACTAAAGACAAAGTACCCACAGGGAGGTGAGCGTACTCTTATTTCTGCTGCTACAGGCAGAAAAATTTATTCAAAGAAATTGCCTGCAGATGCAGGTTGTATAGTGGACAATATTTCTACTGTTATTGCAATATACAGGGCAGTATGCAAAAATACACCTCTTATTACAAGAGTTATGACTCTTACAGGTGATGCATTTAAGACACCTATAAATGTCAATGTAAGGCTGGGAGCAAATCATGCAGATTTGGTTCCGGAAGGCGGTGGATTTGAAACAGAGCCTGCAAAGATTATATCAGGCGGACCTATGATGGGGTTTGCAATGTTTGATTTAAATGTACCTATTACAAAGACATCATCATCACTTCTTGCACTTACTAAAGATGAGGTGGCAGAAAATGAACCATCTCCATGTATACGTTGTGGAAGGTGTGTATCTGCCTGTCCTGGCAATCTTGTACCACAGAAGATGGCTCAGGCGGCTATGAATAATGACTATGACGCATTTGTGGCTTTAAGCGGTATGGAATGTTATGAATGTGGAAGCTGTACATTTGTATGTCCTGCAAAGCGTCCTCTTACACAGACATTTAAACAGGCACGTCAGTATGTAGCTGCTCAGAGCAGAAAGAAATAGGAGGGATAAACGTGAGTAATTTATTGAATATTTCATCATCTCCACATGTGCGTGATAAATCGTCAACACAATCAATCATGTGGTGTGTAGTCCTCGCACTTATGCCTGCTACCATCTTTGGTATATTTAATTTTGGCTATAAGGCAGCGATACTTATAGTAGCATGTATGGCAACATGTATACTTACAGAATTTATCTGGCAGAAGGCGATGAAGCTTCCAATAACCATATCAGATGGAAGTGCTGCACTTACAGGTCTTTTGCTTGCTCTCAATTTGTCATCTACATTTCCTGTTTGGATGGCAGTAATTGGAAGTGTTTTTGCAATTATTATAGTTAAGCAATTATTTGGAGGACTTGGGCAGAACTTCATGAATCCTGCTCTTGGTGCAAGATGTTTCCTTATGGTTTCATTTGCAGGTAAGATGACATCATTTACATATGACGGTGTCACAGGTGCCACACCTCTTAACATTATAAAGAATGGCGACAAAGCAGCAGATATTGCAGACATTCTTGCAGCTGGAGATGGTACAACACAGGTTTCAACAAGTGTGCTTAATATGTTCATTGGAAATATAGGAGGTACAATTGGAGAGACATCAGCACTTGCGCTTCTCATAGGAGCAGCTTTTCTACTTGTTATTAAAGTTATTAATTGGAAAATACCAGTATTTTATATTGGAACATTTGCAGTCTTTGCTTTAATATTTGGAGGACGTGGATTTGATATAACATATCTTGCTGCTGAAATTTGTGGTGGTGGTCTTATGCTTGGTGCTTTCTTTA
Organism: uncultured Lachnoclostridium sp.; assembly: GCA_947178155.1. Lineage (GTDB taxonomy): Bacteria > Bacillota > Clostridia > Lachnospirales > Lachnospiraceae > Butyribacter. The sequence goes on along the minus strand of CAMWXG010000153.1, from coordinate 3,697 downwards.
TGGCGACAGATTATGTTACAAGTCCTATTACACCAAAAGGACAGATATTGTTTGGTGTGCTTCTTGGTGTCCTTACAGGAGTTTTCCGTATCTTTGGTGCATCAGCAGAGGGTGTATCTTATGCGATTATTATATGCAACCTCTTAGTACCTTTGATTGAGAAGATTACAATTCCTGTTCCATTTGGAAAGGAGGGAATTAAGGATGGCAACTAATGAAAATAAATCTACGCTTGTGCATGATGCAATAGCATTATTTATCATTACACTTGTTGCAGGCGTGCTTCTTGGTGCAGTATATATGATTACAAAGGATCCTATTGCAGAAGCTGAGGAAAAGGCTACAAATGAGGCATATGCTGCAGTATACAAAGATGCAGAGTTTGCAAGTGATGATACACTTACAAAAGCTGTAGAAAGTTTTGCTAAAGATGTAACAGAAGGTAAGGCAGACGATGATGCATATTCATATACAGATGTAGAGTTTATTGAAGCTAGAACAGCATCATCAGGTGGTTCACAGACAGGCTACGTAGTAAAAGTAAGTGGCAAAGGTTATGGTGGAGCTGTTACTATTGCACTTGGAATTACAAATGAAGGTGAAATACTTGGTATTCAGATTCTTGATGCGAGCAATGAAACACCTGGACTTGGACAGAATAGTACCAAGACTGACTGGAATGGTCAATATGTAGGAATGACTGCTGACAAGACACTGTCAGTTGTAAAAGATGGCAGTGGCAGTTCAGATAATGGCACTATTAACTCTATATCAGGTGCAACAATTACAAGTAATGCAGTTACAAGAGCTGTAAACGTAGCACTTAAATTTGTAGCAGGTCAGCAGTAAGGAGGGAGAATACATGAATACTTGTGTAGAACGTTTAAAGAATGGTATTATTACCGAAAATCCGACCTTTGTTATGATGCTTGGTATGTGTCCTACCCTTGCTGTAACGTCATCTGCAATGAATGGTCTTGGAATGGGACTGACAACAACAGCTGTACTTATCCTGTCCAATGCATTTATATCATTGCTTCGTAAGGTCATACCGGATAAGGTTCGTATTCCGGCATTTATTGTTGTAGTTGCATCATTTGTAACTATTATACAATTGCTTTTACAAGCATTTATACCAGCGCTTAACAGTGCACTTGGTGTATATATACCACTTATCGTAGTAAACTGTATTATACTTGGAAGAGCTGAGGCTTATGCATCTAAAAATCCTGTTATCCCATCAATATTTGATGGTCTTGGAATGGGACTTGGTTTTACAGTAGGTCTTACTCTTATTGGTATATGCAGAGAAGTTCTTGGGGGTGGTGCGATATTTGGAGTTCAGTTTATACCTGAAGACTTCCATATTACATTTTTTGTATTAGCTCCAGGCGCTTTCCTTGTATTGGCATTTCTTACAGCAGCACAAAATAAGCTTAAGATGCCTTCTGCAACTAATGTAGCAGGTGGAGACAGCAGTATGGCATGCGGCGGAAACTGTGCACAATGTACAGGTGCAAGCTGTGTAGCTAATAAGGGAATTATTGAGGCAGAGCGTGTAGCAGCAAAAGCAGCTAAGGCGCAGGCAGCAAAAGAGGCAGCAGCTAAGGCGAAAGCGGCAAAAGAAGCAGCGGCAGCTAAAGCTGCAGAGAAGAAGGAGGATTGATTTAAGTGAATATTTTTGTAATTATGATTTCATCAATGCTTGTGAGTAACGTAGTGCTTAGTCAGTTCCTCGGTATTTGTCCATTCTTGGGTGTTTCTAAGAAAGTTGAAACAGCAGCTGGAATGGGTGCTGCAGTTACATTCGTTATTACACTTGCATCTGCAATAACATATCCAATATATTATTTTATACTTGAGCCTTTAGATCTTGCATATCTTGAAACAATAGCATTTATTCTTATTATTGCGGCTCTTGTTCAGTTTGTTGAAATGGTATTAAAGAAATTTATGCCGCCTCTTTATGAGTCGCTTGGTGTATTTTTACCACTTATCACAACTAACTGTGCAGTTCTTGGTGTAGCTATTAATAATATTACAAATGGCTGTAATTTTATTGAAAGTGTTTTGACAGGATTATTTACGGCTCTTGGCTTCTTGGTAGCTATTGTTATTCTTGCAGCTATACGTGAGCGTATTGAGTATAATGATGTTCCTAATTCATTTAAAGGAACTCCTATTGTGCTTGTAACAGCAAGTCTTATGGCAATTGCATTCTGCGGATTTGCAGGATTAGTATAGAAAGGAGGAGAGGTAAATGTTACAGAGCTTATTTTTAGCAACATCTGCAACAGGTGTTATTACATCTGCGGCGGTAATTGGCGTGACTGGTCTGCTAATTGGTCTCCTTCTTGGATTTGCTGCGAAGGCATTTGCGGTTCCTGTAGATGAGAAAGAAATTGCAGTACGTGAATTTCTTCCAGGAAATAACTGTGGTGGCTGTGGATTTGCCGGTTGTGATGCACTTGCTAAGGCTATTGCAGCAGGTGAAGCACCTGTAAATGCTTGTCCTGTAGGAGGGGCGGCTGTTGCAGACAAAATTGGTTCAGTCATGGGTGTTGATGGTTCAGATACAGTTAAGATGGTTGCATATGTAAAATGTTCAGGAACATGTGATAAGGCTGGCATTAAGGCAAACTATTATGGAATATCAGACTGTAAAAGAGCAGCAGCGATTCCGGGACGTGGAGATAAGGCTTGTTCTTTTGGTTGTCTTGGTTTTGGCTCATGTGTATCAGTATGTCAGTTTGATGCAATTCATGTTGAACAAGGTGTTGCTGTGGTAGACAAGGAGAAATGTGTATCATGTGGTAAATGTATTCAAGAGTGTCCAAATGGACTTATTGAACTGGTACCATATGATGCAAAGTTTGCAGTTACATGTTCAAATAAGGATAAAGGACCAAAAGTTATGGCTGTATGTGATACCGGATGCATTGGCTGTGGTTTATGCCAGAGGGAATGCGAGGCTGGTGCAGTTACAGTTGAAAACAATATTGCACATATTGACCAGAGTAAATGTACAGGCTGTGGCAAATGTGCTTCAAAGTGTCCAAAGAAGGTTATATTTGCACATTGATGTAGATTTTATTATGCAGATAATTTTATAAAAAAGGAGTTCTCTTAAATATTAGAGAACTCCTTTTTTGCAAGATTAGTAAAAATATTTTTTTGTAATTGACAGGTTTGTAAAGATGTGATACTATAAAACTACCCCAGTAGTGTGAAAGGAGGTGAACAGTTTGGACATTAAATTGTTCGATTCAGAGTTAAAAGTAATGGATGTACTTTGGCGGGAAGGAGATGCTACAGCAAAACATATTTCAGATGTCCTTAAAGAAGAAATTGGCTGGAATATGAACACCACTTATACTCTTATAAAAAGATGTATTAAAAAGGGTGCTATTGAGCGTTCCGAACCTAAGTTTATGTGCCATGCTTTAATTCCAAAAGAAGAAGTGCAGGAAGCAGAAACCAATGAATTGATTGATAAAATTTATGATGGTTCAGCAGATAAGTTATTTACAGCACTGCTTGGAAGAAAAAAACTTTCTGCAGAGCAGATTGAAAATTTGAAAAAAATTGTTGGGGAATTTGATTAATTTAAAAATTGTATTTAGAAACTAGTCAACCAGAATATATGGAAAGGATAAACTACAGGAAATTTTTATGTTTTAATTGATAAGTCCTGTGG
>CAMWXG010000152.1 GCA_947178155.1 uncultured Lachnoclostridium sp. | reverse complement strand
CTTGTGATAGCTCCGACTGTATCAGGTGCTGTTGTAGGTGCAGCTGTCTCAGTTGGATCTGTTGTTGGAGCTGCTGTAGGTGCTGCTGTTGGAGCTGTTGTAGGTGCTGTTGTAACAGTAGGTGTTGTTACCTTCTTTACAGTTACCTTACAAGTATATTTCTTCTTGTTATATTTAGCTGTAATTGTAGCACTACCTTTTTTCTTACCAGTTACTTTTACTGATTTAGCAGTTACTTTTTTCTTATTAGCTTTAGGTCCAAGTGCTGCTATTTTCTTATTGCTTGATGTGAAAGTAGCTTTAACTGCTTTTCCACCTTTAGTTACCTTAAGTGTTGTGCTCTTGCCAACCTTAATTGATGCCTTAGTCTTATTAAGCTTCACTTTTTTTGCCGCAGCAGCAGTTGTAGGAATGTTCACGCTTGTCATTGTGACAGCTAATGATAAAGCTACGGCTGCGATTTTAGTTGCATTTCTTCTCATTTAATATGCCTCCTTATATTTTTATTCTACAATAATACCTCGGATGTTGTATTTTGTCAATCCTGAATTTTTACATTTTTCACTTTTTTTTATTTCCAGTAATTCTACCGCCTTCCACTTCGGCAAAAAAGATGAGCAAAGCCACTGCAGCTGCTGTAACCTCACTCATCCTTTCCTAAAAATACAAAAAACCATTGAGAAAAAATGTAAATACTAACAAAAGCGTATCCTAAATACAGGATAATCCTCTATTTATTGTATTCAAGAATGATACCACACCTTGTGTATTTAGTCAACCTGATTTTTATATTTATTTTTTAAAATCAGGTCTGGATGAGTTACAAGTATGTTATATAATTATTCTTTGTCATTTCAATGTCATATTCTTTCAAATTTCATGTCACTTTCTTATATTTTTTCTTAAGAACTTCCTTAAACCCCGATTACTCTGCATAAAATCTCTATTACAGTGTCTATATCATCATATTTTAAGCCTGAATAATTCATTATCAAAGTATGCTGCTTTATACTATTTCTCATATCAACATCATCCTTATCCTCATTATAATATTGTGATAAACAAGAAACATTTATTCTATTCTCTCTACATATATCTATAAATTCTTCATCCTGCATGTCAGTATGTATATCAAGAAGAAAATGAAGTCCTGCCTCTTCTTCTGATATCTCACATTTATCTGCCAGGGGACTTGCCTTAATCCTCTTCATCAACTCATTGCGTATATTTCTATAGTAATTTCTCATTCTATTGATATGTTTCTCAAAATATCCGCCTTTTATAAATTCGGCAAGTGTGTACTGTTCAAAGTTAGACACTGTACATGAATAAAATCCCAGCTTTTCATAAAAAAGTTCAAGTAAGCGCTTTGGAAGTATCATATAACTTATTCTTATAGTAGGAGCAAGGCTTTTTGTAAATGTATTAATATATATAACTCTTTCCATAACATCTATGCTTTGCAGTGCAGGCATAGGTCTTCCCGCAAGCCTGAATTCTGAATCATAATCATCTTCTATAATATATCTTGAACTCCCACTTGATGCCCAGCCAAGTATATCATAGCGTCTGCTTATTGGAGTTACTATTCCGGTTGGATAATGATGTGAAGGTGATATATGCGCTACATCTGCACCACGCTTTTTTAATTCATCTACGATTATGCCTGAACTGTCTATGGGTATGTATTTGCATGCTACATTGTTTGCCTTATATATTTGTGCTATTTTTTTATACCCCGGATTTTCAACAGCATACACCTTATCATACCCCAAAAGCTGAATTATAAGCCCATACAGGTATTCTGTCCCTGCCCCTATTATTATTTGTTCTGGTGCTACTTCCATATTACGAAACTGCTTTAGATGCAGGCTTATTGCGCTACGAAGCTCCATTATCCCTCCCCATGGCGACTTCTGCATAAGAGCACTGCTTTTCCCAGTTATAACCTCTCTCATAAGCCTTGCCCATATTGAAAATGGAAAATTATCATGGTGCATGCAGTTACTTACTAAATCTATATCACATATTCCATTTAATGTTTCATTTTCATCTAATGCATGACATTTTATATTCTTTTTTGTATCTTCTTCCTGTGCTTTCTCCATTACTCTTGGAAGTTCTGTTACATAAAAACCCTTTCTTTGAAGAGAAAATATATACCCTTCTGCCAAAAGCTGACCATAGGCATTTTCAACTGTAATACTGCTTATACCCAGATTTTTTGCAAAAGCACGTTTGGATGGAAGTTTTGTTCCAGGCTCTAATTTCCCGTCAAGTATATCGTTTTTAATGCATTTATACAGATGCATATACAAGCTATCTGGTCCTATATCTGTAAATGAATATGTCAGCATATCTATTCGCCTCCTTATTCTGACCATACTGACTATATTTAATTTGGGTATTTTGATATATCCAATCTCTATATATAATAACACAAGATATTTTAAATTCAAGAACGTTATCAACGTTCCTGCTGTAAATCACATATAATTTATAGCTTAACAGTCAAAACAAAAAATGGAGGATTAGTTATTATGAATGACGCTGAAAACAAAAAAGATATTGAACAGTATAATAAACAATACGCACTTAACAAAGAGCTTGCACAGATGCTTAAGGGTGGTGTTATAATGGATGTAACTACCCCTGAACAGGCAAAGATTGCCGAAGAAGCAGGTGCATGTGCAGTAATGGCACTTGAGCGCATTCCTGCCGATATACGCGCAGCAGGCGGCGTATCACGTATGAGTGATCCGGCAATGATAAATGGCATACAAGATGCTGTGTCAATTCCTGTCATGGCAAAATGCCGAATCGGACACTTTGTAGAAGCACAGGTACTTGAGGCTATAGAAATTGACTATATTGATGAAAGTGAAGTCCTTTCACCTGCTGATGATATTTACCATATAGATAAAACACAATTTAAGGTGCCATTTGTATGTGGCGCAAAAAATCTTGGCGAAGCTCTGCGTCGTATTAATGAAGGTGCTTCTATGATAAGAACTAAAGGTGAACCAGGAACGGGTGATATAGTACAGGCTGTAAGTCATATGCGCATGATGAACAGTGCCATTGCAAAAATAACCTCTATGCGCACTGATGAACTTTTTAATGAGGCTAAGGAGCTTCAAGTTCCATATGAACTTATATGTTATGTACATGACAATGGTAGTCTTCCTGTTGTAAACTTTGCAGCAGGTGGTGTTGCAACTCCTGCTGATGCAGCGCTTATGATGCAGCTTGGTGCCGATGGTGTTTTTGTTGGTTCAGGTATATTTAAATCCGGTAATCCTTCTAAAAGGGCAGAGGCGATAGTTAAAGCTGTTACTAATTATAATGATGCAGAAATGATTGCAAATCTTTCAAAAAATCTAGGAGAAGCAATGGTTGGTATTAATAAAGATGAAATAACACTTTTAATGGCAGAACGTGGTATTTAACAGTTTAGTTGTGCGAAAAAAGCATATAGAAATGAGGTTTTATGAAAGTAGGCGTACTCGCTGTTCAAGGCGCTTTTATTGAACATGAAAACATACTTAATAAACTTGGCATAAGTACAATAGAACTTAGAAAAAAAAGTGACCTTGACATGGATTTTGACAGATTAATACTCCCAGGTGGTGAAAGTACCGTACAGGGCAAGCTGCTTGGCGATTTGGATATGTTTAATGGATTAAAAGAAAGGATAATGTCAGGTATGCCTGTACTTGCCACATGTGCCGGACTTATCCTTCTTGCTGAAAATATTGTCAATGACAGCCGAAGCTGGTTTAAAACCCTTCCGGTATCCGTTGTTAGAAATGCATATGGAAGACAGCTTGGCAGCTTTCACTATGACGGCATTATGGAAGGTATTGGCATATTTCCTATGGAATTTATACGTGCACCATATATAGAAAGCGTTGCTGATGGAGTAGAGATACTTGCACATGTTGATGATAAAATTACTGCTGTAAAATATAAAAAACAGCTCGGACTTTCATTTCATCCTGAGCTGTCTGATAATTACAATATTCATAAAATGTTTCTTGAAATGTAGTCCTCTGCTGATTTTACGCAGACTGCACCATCAGAGACTGCGCATGCAAGCTGTCTTAAAGGCTTTTTCCTTACATCTCCTGCTGCAAAAAGCCCTCTGACATTTGTAACGCAGTCTTCTCCTGCTTCTATATATCCATACTCATCAAGCTCTGCCACTTCTTTTACAAAATCAGTTTCAGGCTGCATGCCTACTGCTATAAATACACCATCTGCTGATATGCTTTTTGTATAACCTGATACTTTGTCATGATATTCTATACCTTCAACACGTTCATCCCCAATAATCTCTCCAATAACGGCATTGCCTACAAATTCTATATTGTCTGCGGCAAAGACCTTATCCTGATATGCTTTGCTGCCACGAAGCTGCCCTCTTCTATGCACTAAATATACTTTATTGCATATATTTGACAAATAAAGTGCCTCTGAAAGTGCTGTATCTCCGCCACCTGCTACTACTACATCTTTTGACTTATAAAATGCACCATCACATGTTGCACAGTATGATACACCCCTGCCTGTAAACTTTTCCTCACCTGGAACTTTAAGCTTTCTGTGTATTGCTCCTGTTGCAACTATAACAGTCTTGGCTTTTACCTCTCTTTTATCTCTTCCACCATTTTCCTTTAACTGAATTTTAAATATATCTTCTTTTTTTGATACTGATGTAACATCTCCAGAAATAAATTCAGCCAAGTCACCTACATGTTCACGAAATTTATTTATAAGCTCATAACCTGATAAAAGTGGAAATCCTAAATAATTATCAACTTTATCAGTATATATTATCTGGCTTCCTGTCACTCCCATCTTTTCAATAACAAGCACATTAAGCCTTGCTCTTCCTGCATAAAGAGCAGCGGAAAGCCCTGCTGCTCCGCTGCCTATTATTACCATGTCATACATATTACACATCCCTCTCTGAGATTTTTATATTATTCAGGAATAGTCTGTGCAATTATGTATTTTATATACAAAAATTATTTTATAATTACTTTTCATATATCCTATTTTTCAAGTTCTAACATTTTCTTTAATGGTATGCACGCTTTCTCCATGATATCATCATTAAGCAATATTTCTTCTTTTGGATTTTTCATTACTTCTATAACTTTTTCAAGAGATATCTTCTTCATATTCGGACAAAACTGCCTTTGACCTACGGAAAAAAATTTTTTGTCAGGATTCTTTTCTGTTAACTGGAAGAAAATCCCCATTTCTGTACATATTATAAATTCTGTACTACTTGATTCTGTAGCATAGTCTAATATTCCTGCTGTACTCCCAACATAGTCGGCAAGTGCGGTAACATCTGGCGTACATTCTGGATGAACAAGCACAGGAGCATCTGGATATAATTTCATTGCTTCTTTTACCAAACTTACATCTATGCTTTTATGTACATGACAAAAGCCATCACAAAAAATTATCTCTTTCTCCGGTACTTTCTCTGCTACATAATGCCCAAGATTACTGTCAGGTATAAAATAGATTTTTTTATTTGGAATATTTTTTACGACTTTTACAGCATTTGAAGATGTAACACAAACATCAGACAAAGCTTTAATCTCTGCCGTTGAATTGACATAACAGACCACCGACACATCATCATATTTCTCTCTGACCTCTTCAATCTGCTCTGGAGTAACCATGTGTGCCATTGGACAATCAGCCGTATTATCAGCCATATAAACATGTTTAGATGGATTTAAAAGCTTGGCACTCTCCCCCATAAATGATACGCCCGCAAAAAGAATATTCTCTTTAGAAACCTGTGTTGCAACCTTACTTAGATAAAATGAATCTCCAACATAATCAGCAATTTTTTGCACCTCACCATCTACATAATAATGCGCAAGTATTACAAAATCCTTTTCTTCTCTTAATCTGTCAATTTCCTTAATATCCATTGCTATTTTTAATTCCTCCTGTTATATATTTAAACCGTAAGTTATTTAAAGCTTTGTATAATTATACTATAGCTCTATGTTAAATACAAGGAAGAATGAAAACATTGATACTGTTCACTCCATGATCAGTATCCAGTAGCGCTTTCAGCGCTAATATACACACATTATTCAAAATCATGCAAAATGACGATGTAAAACTCGTACTTTTGACAAAAATCATGTCAAAATCTTAGAATTTGGCTAACATCTCAGCTTGGACTTGAACTGCTTTTATCCAATAAACTTACATAAGGATAAACATGATGATAACCTTTAACAGCAGCAAATATAAAATATGCAGCACCGAAAATTAAAAATAAAATTAATACATGGTTATAATTTAGAAAAGTTTTCTCTCTATGTTCTTTTTCATCTTTATATGAATATATTATAT
>CAMWXG010000151.1 GCA_947178155.1 uncultured Lachnoclostridium sp. | reverse complement strand
CAATCAGACAGGAAATGGAGTAGCAGTAACAGTAGATTCGGCACTTAACTTGGATAATGCTAAAGCAGATTTGGTAGGTGCAACTCATGTTGTCAATGTGAAAAGAGAGGGTGATGGTTTTGTAATTACAGATAAAATTACAAAAGCGGATGGCGGAACAATGACAGATTACGTTGTAAGTTTTACAGATCCAGCCATGCCAAGTGATTTGCGCCTTTTTTGGACGGGAGATACTGAAAAGCATACAATATCATCTTATGTGGTAAATAATGAAGAGAAACCGACAACGTCAGAGCCTGCAAAAATACCAACAAGCGTTACTCTTAATAAAAAGTCTGTCAGCATGGAAAAGGGTGATACAGTTACTCTTGTGGCAACTGTACTGCCAGAAGATGCAGTAAATAAAGGTATTACTTGGAAATCTGACAATACAGCAGTAGCTGAGGTTGATAATAGTGGAAAAGTAACTGCGGTTGGTGCAGGGACAGCTACGATTACAGCAGAATCAAAAGAAAATGCAGAAATATCTGCTACTTGCAAGGTTACTGTTACAGAACAGAGTGGCAATATTCCAAGTGGCGGAACGATTACAGATGAAAGTCAGTTGGGTACATATAGATCAGACCTTGCATATAGCCGTGTTGGTGTTCATGATCCATCTATTGTTAAGGATCCGGATACCGGAAGATATTATCTTTTTGGCTCACATTGTGCATGGGCATGGTCAGATGATTTGGAGAACTGGACATCATTTGCTAATAATATTACAGAGGGAGAAAATGGTTCTGCACATACTATTTTTGCAGATGAGATTGCATGGTGTAAAAAGTCAGACGCAAATTATACTGTGACAGGAAATCTGTGGGCGCCGGATGTTATATGGGATGAGTCTTATAAAAATGCAGATGGTACAACTGGAGCATGGCTTATGTATATGAGCATCAATGGGCATGATTGGAATTCTACAATATCTCTTCTTACAGCTAAAAAACTGGATGGAGATTGGACATATGTCGGACCGGTTATTCAGTCAGGTATGTCGAAAGGATATGGTGTGACATTTGACTATACAAAGGTTACAGGTGATACAGAAGTAAATTCACGTTATACAAGCAATGTAAGCAAAGCTGGGAACCCAACACTGGAGGCACATGCAATTGATGCATGCGTACTATATGATGACAATGGGGATCTTTGGATGAGTTATGGTTCATGGTCAGGCGGTATTTCTATGATTAAGCTTGATAAGGAAACAGGTCTCCGTGATTATAGTGTAAAATATGCTGATACAAATAATGTGGCTGGGGCAGATGGGTTGATTTCAGATCCATACACAGGCTACAAGATCGCAGGAGGTGCAGCGGTTAGCGGCGAAGGTTCTTATATAAAGAAGATTGGCGATTATTATTATCTGTTCTTATCTTATGGCGGTTATGCACCAAGCGAAGGGTACAATATGCGTGTGTTCCGTTCAGATGATATTAAAGGACCTTACAAGGATGTTGCAGATAAAGATGCAAGACAGAAGGTGAATGGTCAGGCAGGCGGAGTTAGTGGTTCAACCGGTATGCGCCTAATGAGCTACTATAAGTGGAGCTTTGCTGATTATGGTTATACAGGACAGGGGCATAATTCTGCAACAGTTGATGAAGATGGCAAAGCGTATGTTATTTATCATAATAAGTATGATGATGGAACCGCGGCACATGAGGTCAGAGTACATCAGCTACTTATGAATGAAGATGGCTGGATATTGGCAGCACCATTTGAATATGCTGGAGAGACAGTGAAGGATTCAGGATATGCACAGAATGTATTCACTGGGGATTATAGTATTATGTTCCAAAAGCAGAATGTAGATCATGCTAATCTTAAATGCACTAAAGAGCAGAAAATTAAGCTGGAAACAGGAACTGCGTCAGCTTCAGGATATACAGGAAATATTTCCGGGGATTATACAGGTACATGGGAGTCAAAGACCGGAAGCCCATATATTTCATTGACTATAGGTGGTATTACATATAAGGGTGTTTTATGTGAAGGGACAATTGATGAAACTGACGTCAAGACAATGACATTTACAGCAGTTGGAAGCAATCAGGAGTGCCTGTGGGGATACAGGGTAAATGATCCAACTGTAGCAATAAGGATGACGATAGATAAGGTAATAAAGCTTCCAGATAATGTCGCAACAGATCTTAAATTACCATCAGTCGGTGTTGGAGGAAGTACAATTACTTGGAAGAGCAATAGTGTAGCAATAGCAGATGATGGTTCTGTTCCACATCTGTTTGATGAAGATTCCAAAGTGAGCATGACAGCTACAATCACGAATAATGGATATGAGTATTCTAAGGTTTATGAGTTTACTGTAGTTGGTAATACGAAACTTTCCAGCGATAGCGATGTTGTATTAAAGACGTTTTATGCAGATTCAGAGCTTGACATGTCTGGATTAAGTATGGGAAATTGTCCTAAAGTTGATAATCCATTTTATTATACACATGAGGATATCTCAGGCGGTGTATCAATAAGTTTTGATGTAGTACGTACAGCAATGTCTGACCGTTTGAGTAATATTATATCGTTTAATAATAAGCTTGGAAAACTGTATTTTACAGGGGGAAGTTATCTGGGATACAATGATTTTAATGATAACTTTATGGATGCTAATCTGAATGCTGGTTATGTAGCAGGAGAGGATTACCTGTCTGATGGTGAGAAGGTAAATATCAGGATAGAGATTATTTCTAGTGGATTTAATGTATATCAGAATGAAACTAAGGTTTATTCATCATCAGATGTAAAGAGTGGCAAAGTGCCGGGAGGATATAGTGCTAAAAACCCTGAAACAACAATGCTTTCATGGTTAAAGACGGCACCAGAGCTGAATTTCGGCTCAGGAAATTTCTGGCCTGATTTGATATTTAAGGGAAAAATCAGTAATGTTGTTTGCTCTTATAAACAGTCTGAGATTGATGTAAACGGCGGAACAGGTTCTTCACTGTCTGGTCTTTATACACAGGATTATGAGAAGGTGAAGGATATTGCTACAGAGTGGACATCGTGGACAGCGAGTGAACAGGATAAAATTTCTCTTGGCAGTGATGATGAGCATGGAAAATATATGCTCTATGATTTTACAGGAGCTACTGGTATAAATTCTCGTGGTGCACACTCTTATTTTGGTGACAGCATCACATGGCCAAATAGTTATATTTTAGAATATGATATGTCATTAAAGGCAGGTAATAATCAAGAGAGTCAGGTTGCTGTACTTACCAGCAATGTTGCTTATGTTAATAAAAATGAAAATGATGGAATAGATACTGGTTATATTTTTAAACTGACAACAACAAATTCAGAAACATGGACAGTTAATGGCAGTGATACAGTTAATATCCCTAAATCCTCATGGGTACATGTTGTCCTTACTGGTACACAGGGTTCTACAGCAGCGCATCTTAAGATTACAAATGGGGATACAGTACTGTATGATAAAGACGTTACTGCTACAGATACAGGGACAGTTAAAGGAATGTATATGCGTGCCGGGCGTTATCAGGCAACATATAAGGTTGATAATATTGTAGTAAAGGAGCCTGGTGTTGATTATGTAGATCGCACTGCATTTGATACTGTTTTGGCTCGTGCAGAGCAGTATGTAGCAGTACAGGAGCAGACACCGATTTATACAACTGAATCTATCAATGTATTAAAAGATGCTATTGAAACTGCAAAGAATACAGTAACAAATACATCACAACAAAATGTTGTGAATGCTCAGACAGATGCACTTAAAGCAGCTATAGCTGGCTTGCAGCGTCTTACATTTACCGTCATAGTAGGAGCTGCTGAAAACGGTACAGTGACAGGGCTTGCTGTTGATGGCAAGTATTATGCTGGTGACAGTATGTCATTAACCGCAGTCCCGTCTTCAGGTTATGTACTAGACTGCTGGAAAATTGGTGATGATGTGGTAGGTAAGAATACGGTATATTCTGCAATGGTGACAGAGAATATTACGATAACACCTGTATTTAAAAAGGGTGACACGGAAACTCCAACACCAACTCCTACACCAACGCCAGACACATCATCAAAACCTGTAGGGCCTACAGTAACAACAATTCCAGAAGGCCTCATTGCAGAGTATCTCTTTAATGGAAACCTTAAAGACAGCAAAACACCTGCAAAGACAGCTAAAATAGTAGCTGCAGATGATGATAATAAGTCAGAGATGGTTTCAGATGCAAAGCGTGGTTCTGTAATGGAGATGCGCGGCACATGGCAGGCAACAGGTTATTTAAGCCTTGACAAATCTTATGTAAATGAGATAGATAATGCTTTCACTGTAAATATGTGGGCAAAGGCAAATAACTCAAAGAGTGGTGAAGAAGGTATATGTGGAGATGGTGCATCGCTATTTAACTTCAAAGTTACAGAAGATGATTTTGTTGAAGGAAAGGATGCATATGTACCTGGATTTGTATCACTTGATGTAAGTCTTGGACCATGGATAAATGATTATGCCACTCCAAATAATTATATAGACAGAACAACAAATACAGTGCAATTATCAGATGCCAACTGGCAAATGGTAACAATGAGTATTGATGGTGACAACAATAAGATTTACATGTATGTAGATGGCAAGTTTAAAGGTGAATATACTCTTGGTGGAGGAAGCTGCAGTGCTTTGATTGAGAGTATTAAAACCAGGACGACAGATATTCAGATAGGAACATGTCTGCCATGGTGGAATATATGGGATTTCCGCGGATATGTAGATGATGTACGTCTTTATAGTAAAGTTCTTACAGCTGATGAAGTAACAGAATTATATAATATGCCAGGAGATGAAAGTGTAATAAAGGTATCAGGTGGAGATAATACAGGTGGTGACAACACCGGAGGCGGCAATACCGGAGGCGGTAATACCGGAGGCGATGACAACACTGGAGGTAATACAGGTGGCGGCAATACCGGAGGTGGTTCAGGAAGCAATGGTGGGCTTGCTACTTATCCTGTGGCAAATGATCCATCATATACAACGAATCCAACAAAAGCGCCAAATGCCACAGCTACACCAGCTATAACATCAACACCTAATCCTGCATTGACAACACCAAGTCCAACACCTTCAGGGAATGGTAATGGCACAGGTGGTTCTGGAAATATTGCTAATCCAACACCAACTCCTACAGTGCCAAATGATGGTCAATCTGGTACAGATAATGCAGTTGATGACGGAAATAGTATTGATAAAGCAGATGTATCAGGATATAATAAGAACAGATTTGATATTACAAGTACTAAGAATAAAACTGTAGCTTATAAGAAGCCGGCAGCAAATTCAGGCAGTAAGGTAAAAATACCTGCGACTGTAAAGGTTACTGAAAATGGCAAAAAAGTTACTTATAAAGTTACAAGTATAAAGAAGAATGCTTTTAAGGGCAATAAGAAAGTTAAACAGGTAACAGTAAGTAAGAATATTAAGACTATTGGCAAAAATGCATTTAAAAACTGCTCTAAGATGAAGAAGATAAAGATAAAATCAAAATCTATTAAAAAAATAGGTAAAAATGCATTTAAGGGTGTAAGTAAAAATTGTGTAGTAGAAGTTCCAAAATCAAAGAAAAAAGCTTACACAAAAATGTTAAGGAAAGCAGGTCTTAATAAAAAAGTTAAGATAGTAAGCAAATAAAGTTTGTTAAGTATTTCCTAATCCATTATAAATATATCCGCCAGCAACACATATCATGTTGCATGGCGGATATATTTTTGTGGCTTTTAACATATAGAGATTATAAGAAAGATTTAAAATATTTTTATTTATATCGTTCTGATTTTACTTCGCATCTTTTTTTAAAAAAGCAAATTCCATAAAAAATAATTTCATCATATTCATTTTCTAATTCCTCAGCATATTTTTTGTCATGTATTTGTTTTAAAGCGTTTTCGCACATTTTTTTCATATCTTTTATAGAGTTAGAGTGTTTTAATTCTATAATAATTGCTTTGTGTATTCTCTCATCATAAAGAAAAATATCAGAACGTCCCTCGCCCTGTTCTCTATTTGATTTCACTTTATAACCTGCATAAGATAATATACCTGCTGTAAAAGCGTGATAGAAATCTTCTTTATAATCATGGTAACTGATTGTATTGAAAATCAAATTTGAAATTATTTCTGCACATTTTTTATCATCTTGCCCCCAAAGTGCTGTAAATAATTCTTTGCGGTCAGTATTTTGTATAGTATCATTAAACCATTCTTTTACAGTTGATTTAAAAAGTTTTTTGATTTCTTTATTTGGGATTTTAAGTATAACTTCATCATCAGATAAATTGCTTTCTTCTTTTGCCATAGTAAGATATCCTGTCATGTATAAAAGACTCCAT
>CAMWXG010000150.1 GCA_947178155.1 uncultured Lachnoclostridium sp. | reverse complement strand
ACTTGATTTTGTAGGAATGTTCATGCTATATTATACTAATGGTGAATTACGGGAGAAACCCGTTTATTAAAGGAGGAAATATCAAGATGAGTGTACAGGTGGAAAATTTAGAGAAAAGTATGGCAAAGCTTACTATTGAGCTTTCTAGCGAAGAGCTTGATAAGGCAATTGATACAGCATATAAAAAGAGCAGGAATAAAATATCTATGCCAGGTTTCCGCAGGGGCAAGGCACCACGTGCGATGATTGAAAAGATGTATGGTTCAGGTATATTTTATGAGGATGCTGCTAATATATTGATTCCAGATGCATATGAGGATGCTGCTGTGGAAAGTGAGCTTGAGATAGTTTCGCAGCCTGAAATTGATGTAATACAGATCGAAAAGGGCTCACCATTTATTTTTACTGCTACTGTAGCTGTTAAGCCAGAAGTTACACTTGGACAATACAAAGGTATTGAAGTAGAAAAAAAAGATGCAGATGTTACTGATGAAGAGGTGGATGAGGAGATTGAAAGAGTAAGAGAAAGTAACTCTCGTATGGTTACAATTGATGACAGACCTTCTATGGAGGGTGACACAGTTGTTATTGATTTTGAGGGATTTATTGATGGCAAGTCTTTTTCTGGCGGAAAGGAAGAAGGTTTCTCGTTAGTATTAGGGACAAATACATTTATTGATAACTTTGAAGAGCAGCTTATCGGCAAAAATACAGGAGATCATGTAGAGGTAAATGTGACATTCCCTGACAAGTATCAGGCAGAAGAACTTCAGGGAAAAGCGGCTGTATTCCAAGTTGATATTAATGAGATAAAATTAAAAGAACTTCCGCCAGTTGATGATGAATTTGCACAGGATGTTTCTGATTTTGAGACTCTTGATGAATATAAAACGGATTTAAAGGCAAAACTTCTTGAGAACAAGGAGGCTGCTCTTAAGAGAGAGAAAGAAGAGTTCATTATAGGCAAGATTATTGAAAGTGCAAAGATGGATGTACCTGATCAGATGGTGGATATGCAGACACGTCAGATGACTCAGGAATTTGCACAGCGTATTCAAAATCAGGGACTTTCAGTTGAGCAATATATGCAGTTTACAGGACTTACACCACAAAAGCTGGTTGATGAGTTAAAACCACAGGCATTAAGACGTATTCAGAGCAGACTTGTACTTGAGGCTGTTGTTGCAAATGAAAATATTGAGGCAACAGATGAAGAACTTGACAAAGAGCTTGAAAATATGGCAGGCATATACAGAATGGATATTGATAAGTTAAAGGAATCTGTGAGTGAAGAAGAAAAGAAGCAGATTAAACTGGACATAGCTGTACAAAAGGCTGTTGACCTTGTGGTAGATGAGGCGGTCGAGGCTTAAAGAAAGGTATGGTGATAAGTAATGGGGTATAGTATTCCTTACGTTATTGAGAAAACAAGCAGTGGAGAACGCTCGTATGATATCTATTCAAGACTTTTGCAGGATAGGATTATCTTTCTTACAGGGGAAGTTAATGATGATGTTGCAAGTGTTCTGGTATCAGAGATGCTTTTCCTTGAATCACAGGATTCTGAAAAGGATATTAATTTTTATATTAACAGTCCGGGTGGTTCAGTAAGTGCAGGGTTTGCAATTTATGATACAATGAATTATATTAAATGTGATGTATCAACTATATGTATGGGACTTGCTGCCAGCATGGGTGCATTTCTTCTTGCAGGTGGTGCAAAAGGAAAGAGGCTTGCACTGCCAAATGCAGAAGTGATGATACATCAGCCTTCCGGTGGTGCAAAAGGACAGGAAACTGAAATACGTATTGTTGCAGAGCAAATATTAAAGACAAGAGAGCGTCTTAATCAGATACTTGCTGATAATACCGGAAAGAGCCTTGAGCAGATACGAATAGATACAGAGCGTGATAATTATATGTCTGCTGCAGAAGCAAAAGAGTATGGGCTTATTGATGATATTATTGATAAAAGAGCCTAAATTATATTTACTAATTATATACGGAGGTAATGATGGCAGGGAAAAAGGATGACATAAAGCTAAAATGCTCATTTTGCGGCAAGACGCAGGATCAGGTGCATAAGCTTATTGCAGGACCGGGAGTATATATATGTGACCAATGTATAGAGCTTTGTTCAGAAATCATTGATGAGGAAATTGATGCTGATGATGATTTTTATAACAATGAAAGTGACATAAATCTTCTCAAACCAAAAGAAATTAAAGAATTTCTTGATGAGTATGTAGTTGGACAGGAAGATGCCAAAATAGTACTTTCGGTTGCAGTCTATAATCATTATAAGCGTGTGCTTTCGGAGAAAAGCATAGATGTGGATTTACAGAAAAGCAATATTATGATGGTTGGACCAACAGGCTCAGGCAAGACTTTTCTTGCACAAACTCTTGCAAAGATACTAAATGTTCCTTTTGCGATTGCAGATGCTACTGCACTTACAGAAGCAGGCTATGTAGGTGAGGATGTTGAAAATATACTTTTAAAGATTATACAGGCTGCTGATTATGACATGGAAAGAGCAGAGCATGGGATTATCTATATAGATGAGATAGATAAGATTACAAGAAAAGGTGAAAATGTATCAATCACCCGTGATGTTTCAGGTGAGGGTGTACAGCAGGCGCTTCTTAAGATTTTGGAAGGAACTGTCGCAAGTGTTCCGCCTCAGGGAGGAAGGAAACATCCACATCAGGAATTTTATCAGTTAGACACTACTAATATATTATTTATATGTGGTGGTGCATTTGATGGTCTTGAGCAGATTATTGGAAAGCGTATAGGCAGAAAATCTATAGGTTTTAATGCAGAGATTTCAAGCAAAAAGGATGAGAGTATTGGAGATTTGTTCAGACAGGTACTTCCTGAGGATTTTGTAAAGTTTGGTATTATACCAGAGCTTATAGGACGTTTGCCTGTTAATGTTGCGCTTGACCTTCTGGATGAAGAAGCACTTAGAAAGATTTTGGTTGAGCCTAAAAATGCGATTACTAAGCAGTATAAGAAATTATTTGAACTTGATGGTGTAAAACTTACATTTGAAGAAGACGCTATAACAGCGGTTGCAAAGCGTTCTGTTGAGAGAAAGACAGGTGCACGCGGTCTGCGTGCAATAATGGAGTCCATAATGATGAACGCTATGTATGAGGTTCCTTCTGATGAAGAAATAAGGGAATGTATTATTACTAAAGAAGCTGTCGAAGGTGATGAACAGCCTAAGCTTATTCTTGAAAATGATGAGATGCGGCAGGTTACAGCAGGTAGAAAAAGCAAAAATGAGATTGCATAGAGTATAATGGAGGGATTTAAAAATCCCTCTATTTTTGGAACAGGGGTTGGATATAATGGAAGAAAATATAGATGAAGTTGGAAAATTAAATGGTATTCCAATTGTTACTTTGAGAGATATAGTGGTATTTCCGGGAACAACGGTGTATTTTGAAATTGGGCGTGAATCAACAATCGAAGCTGTACAGGAAGCTATGAATACGAAACATGTCGTTTTTTGCGTGGCACAAAAGGATTCACATAATGAAACCCCAGGCATAGATGATTTATATGAGGTTGGAACTCTTGCTGAAGTAAGGCAGATAATAAATATGCCTAACAGAGTAATGAGGGTTGTAATAGTAGGCAAAAAGCGCATGAAACTTAATTATGTAGAAACAAAGGAAGGCTACATGGCGGGAACGCTTTCAGAGCTTCAGGAAACGGGTGATACCTCATATACGTTGGAAGTTGTAGCGCTTATAAGAGGGCTTAAGGATTTATTTGGCGTGTATGTAAAAGAAAACGGCAGATTTAATGCAAGGCTTGTTGAAGAGATTATGGACATAAATGATCTTGATACGCTTATATATCAAATTTGTTCAAATATACCAGTAAATTATACGATTAAACAGAAAATATTGTCAGAGGACAGTATAATAGACAGACATGAACAGCTGTCTGTAGTTCTTAGCAGAGAAATAAGCATAATGCGTATACAAGATGATGTAGCAAGGCGTGTGAAATCGCAAGTTGAAACTAATCAAAAAGAATATTATCTGCGTGAGCAGTTAAAGGCAATACACAAGGAGCTTGGAGAAGATGATGCAGAAACCGATGCTGACAGATATACAGAGAAACTTGAAAAGCTTAAAGCTCCTAAAAAAGTTAAAAAGAAAATTGCTGAGGAAATAAAAAGATTTAAGATTACAAATTCAAGTTCTTCTGAAAATGCGGTAATAAGGGGATATATAGAAACTCTTCTTGATATACCGTGGAAGAAAGAGAGTGATGACAATATTGATATTGTACGTGCAAAAGAGGTGCTTGATAAAGACCATTATGGACTTGTAAAGGTAAAGGAAAGGGTTCTTGAATGTCTTGCAGTAAAGGCACTTAAAAAAGATGGGCAGAGTCCGATTATATGTTTAGCAGGCCCTCCCGGGACAGGCAAGACCTCAATTGCAAAATCTGTTGCAAAGTCAATGAATAGGAAATATGTAAGGATATGTCTTGGCGGGGTACGTGACGAAGCAGAGATTAGAGGACACAGGCGCACATATGTAGGTGCAATGCCGGGAAGAATTGTTGCAGCACTTAAGAATGCAAAAGTTAAAAATCCTCTTATGCTGCTTGATGAGGTTGATAAACTTGGAAGTGATTATAAAGGAGATCCATCATCAGCACTTTTAGAAGTACTTGATCCGGAGCAGAATAAGAACTTTGCCGACCATTATGTAGAGCTTCCTATTGATTTATCAAAGGTTATGTTTATTTGTACAGCAAATACAACAGATACCATACCACGTCCGCTTCTTGACCGTATGGAGGTTATTGAGGTTTCGGGGTATACTGCGAATGAGAAGTTTCATATTGCAAAAGAGCATCTCATAGAGAAACAAAAAGAAGCCAATGGTCTTACAAAACAACAACTTAGTATATCAGATAAGGCAATACGTACAATAATTAATTCATATACAAGAGAAGCAGGTGTAAGAGGACTTGAAAGAAAGATAGCTGCTGTATGCAGGAAAGCTGCTATGGAGATTGCCAAAGAAGATGGAGATAAAAAAGTCAGGGTTTCTGAAAGAAATATAAGAACATTCTTAGGTATAGAGAAATATCAGACCAATATGGCAAATGAAAAGCCGGAAATTGGAATAGTACGTGGTCTTGCGTGGACGAGTGTTGGAGGAGATACTCTTGAAATAGAGGTAAATATTATGAAGGGAACAGGAAAGCTTTCACTTACAGGTAAACTTGGAGATGTAATGAAAGAGTCTGCAGGCATAGCATTGTCATATGTAAAATCTGTTGTGTCAGATGAAGTTGATGATGAATTTTTCAAGGAGCATGACATACATCTTCATGTGCCGGAAGGCGCTGTGCCAAAAGATGGGCCTTCAGCCGGAATAACCATGGCAACTGCAATATATTCAGCTGTTTTAAAAAAGAAAGTTAAGGCAGATGTTGCAATGACAGGAGAGATTACTTTAAGAGGAAGAGTACTTCCTATAGGAGGTCTTAAAGAGAAGTTACTCGCAGCAGGAACAGCAGGAATTAAGCATGTATTTGTACCTGTAAAAAATAGAAAAGACGTAGATGAGATTGATAAAGAGATTTTAGAGGGGCTTGAAATAAGTTTTGTAGAGCATGCCAAAGAGGTATTTACAGAGGTAATTGTATAATATTTTATAGGTTTTGTACAAGAAGATATGCAAGGTCTGCCTTAATATTGTCTGAAAATTGACAATATTTATGCCATAAACTGACAAATTTTTCATATAACATATGGAGCATAAAGTTGTTACTTTTCATAAGTTGTGAATAGTAAAGTTGTTATTTATGGAGGAGGCGAAAAATGAAAACTTTATATCTTCATATTGGAACTCCAAAAACCGGAACTACTGCCATTCAGCACTTTTGCCATGACAATATGCATATACTTGCAGGTAAGGGATACTATTATCCTGACATGCCTTTTGAGTATCCAAATCGTGGCAAATATCGCAATGGCATGTTTTTGGAAGCAAGGTGTATCAAAGAAAATGGAGAACGCGATACAAAAACGGAACAGCAAAATTTAGCTGCAGGATTTAAGCTTCTCAATGAATATTTTCAGACATATGACAATATAATTTTATCTGATGAAGGCATATGGTCAAGATGTTTTAACAGAAAACATTGGGATGAAATTGGCAAAAATATCATTGATGCCGCATTAGAAGGGGATTATACAATTAAAATTATTGTATATTTAAGGCGTCAGGATGAGATGTTGCTTTCCTGGTATAATCAGATGATTAAGCACAGCATTTCTTCGAATAAAAATACACTTACGTGGGAAGAATATATTAATAGTTATTCTAAATATCTAAGTCTTGACTATTTAAAATGTCTTAATAAATT
>CAMWXG010000149.1 GCA_947178155.1 uncultured Lachnoclostridium sp. | reverse complement strand
CCACAGTATTCATATTACACAAACCTGCTAAGGATATGACGGCTGTAATTTGTATGGGAATAATTTTTTCTGTATTAATGGAAAAAATGCTGCCATTTCACGTTTGGTAGAGTTTAAAACAAATCACTATTCAAAATAATTTATAATATTTAATGGCGACTCAAGCTGAATAAAATCAGATTTTAGTCCTTAGAGGTGTTAAATGAAACACAAAGAATATACAAAACAAAAGAAATCTTTTTCATTAAAAAAACTTACACTTATTATATTTATAGCTGCAATAATTTGTACTATATGTACTTTATCATACCGCATTTACAGCAAATACTTATTATATTTTCCCGTATCTTATACTTCTGATAAATATACACAAACTACCAATAAACTTGATAATCCATACTGCGGTTTTTACAGAATATATGCTTATGCTTTGTCTGAAAATAAAGATACCTATAATGCATCTTCACTGGCAGAAACCATTGACAATGCACCATACCGCCTTGCGCTTATTGAAATAAATTTAAATCAATATAGAGACACCGTTTTAAGTGATACAGCGCTGTCACAGCTTGACTATCTTCTCTCTTCATGGTCACATTCTGGTAAACAGCTTATACTTCGTTTTTTATATGATTGGAACGGCAATGCTGTACTTACTGAACCAACTGACATTGAAATTATAATTAAGCATATGGAACAGACTGCTTCAATTTACAATAAATATGCAGACAACATATTTATAATTCAGGGATTATATACAGGAGATTATGGCGAGATGCATCATTCATACCATCAATCTGATGAAGATATAGCACGCCTTGCCACAAAACTTTATAACATATCTGATAAAACAATTTTTCTTGCAGTACGCACACCAAAACAGCTTCGCACCATATCAAAACTTACAGATGGCCTTACCTCTGACAGACTTAGCCTTTTTAATGATGGTATGCTCGCCTCTGCAAATGATGCTGGTACATATGAAGAAGATATGCGTGAAAATGAACTTGCATTTCAAAATGAACTTTGCGTAAATGTTCCGAATGGTGGTGAAGTAATTATTGACAATCCTTTTAATGAACTTGATAAGGCTATAGATTACATGAATACGATACATGTCTCATATTTAAACTCTGACTATGATACTGCTGTTCTTGATAAATGGAAACAGTCTGTGTATCATGGAGACAATATATTTGATGGCTTATCAGGATATGATTATATTGATGCGCATTTAGGCTACCGTTATAACTTCAACAAAAGCAGCCTGTCATTTAATTACAATAAAGACACTATGGCAAATATCACAATCAATATAAAAAATACAGGATTTTCTAAAAATTATTATCCATTTAAATACACTCTTTCTATTGTAAATAGCGCAGATAATAATGTAATATTAAAATATGATATTTCTGATAAAACATCATACAATGATAAAAGTAATAATTTAACTAACAATACAGATAGTAATGTGCATAATAATGCAAATGATGATAATAATAAAAAATCCCTTACATTTAATATTGATATCAGAAGCCTGACACCTGACGATTATGATATTTACCTACTTACAACCGATATACGTACTGGAGAAATTATTAAATATGCTACAGATACAGATGTAACAGAAAATGGCTGTCATATTGGTTCTCTTAAAATAAATGCACGTGAATTTAAAAGTTTTATAAAAGAATATCTTCTATGAATTTTTTAGATATTGATGATACTTTAATTAACTTTCAATTTGTTAAACCAGAAACTTTAAGGCAGTAATCTTTATCTTACTGCCGCACAATCTCCGCTTGTATTAAAGCATACTGTATCGACTACTTTCATCAACGAATTATCATAAACTACTATATTCATACCACGCATATTTTTAGAATACTCAGTCCAGTCAATTACAATAGAACTTATACTATTTCCAGATAGCTCTCCCTCACTGGAAATAGTATAAATTGTTTTCCTATCTCTGATACTTCCCTTACATATAATTTTTTCAATACCTGTTTCCTCATTGATACCTGTTTCTGGTGAAATAACAGCACAATAACTCCACCCATATTTTCCTTCAAAATCATTACTTATACCAAGTGACCTCAAATTTTGCTTTATTTCATCTGTCAACCCTGCCGAAGAATCCCCTGATGCTGATATAAAAATTGTATACCTGTCATCATTTATTGCCTGCAAATATTCATTTATGTTGATTATATGTGGTAACTCACAATTTTTAATTATGTGCTCATAATAATCCCTTGTTTCTTCATATTGATAATCCTCAACTTCAGAGATTCCATAATTTTCACTTAGCATTTTTCCAATAAACTTTGACATCTTTATTGAACCCCACAAGTTTTCATGTATAATCACGCTTTCACGCGGAAGTATAGCTCCAATAGAATTATACATTTCTGTCTCGCACAGATTATAGTAATCTACTTTATATTCTTCTGCATATAACGACAGCATATTATTGATACCATCGCTCATAGGATTGCCTGGCAGACTGACAAGAATAAATGATATCCCTTCTTCTTCACACAATTCTGTCATCTTATCAAGGTATTCCTTCATTATCGTATGTGGATTAGCAACTGTTTCAAGGTCTCCACCAAAAGTATATGTTTCATATGTATCAGGTCCATATTCTTCTATGGGAGAATAACCTTTAAGTTTCGCTGTCTGTACTTCTTTATACAAAATATCATACTCTGTTAAAGACTCCCACCTTGTATGAAATCTTATATTTGTAAGATAATAACTTAATTCAGACTGTTCACTATCTATTTTACATAAAGCAGAAACAGCCTCAGCCTTTACTGGCGACCATTTCATTGGATCTAAGCATTTTCTGGTCAATCCTTCTGTGGTGTTAATAGGATTTTCTGGATGTAGTTCAAATAAAAATCTTGTATCAAGCACTACTACCCTTGGTGACTGAAACCTTAATGCTTCCTTTAGCCAATAGTAACTTAAAAATACACTCTGTTGCTCACTTCCTAAATTATAACTTCTAATTCCATAATTATTATAAATTTCCTGTGGTGAAAATGCATTTACAGCAACACTTGAACCAAAAAATAAAACATCAACAGAATTTCTGTCCATTTTATAAAACTGATTATAAGATGATGTAGTTGGCCACGTACTATTTTTATAAATATATTTTGGCATCAATGTCCTGTTTATATAATATAGCGAAGTTATAAGTATAGTTAAAAATACTACACTCTTTGCTATGCTTTTAATCCGGGTATGCATTTTAAAATCCTCCATAAATAAAATCCTGTGCATTAAAACCAAACCCATATGTCCCAAAAATCCATATGCTCCAAATTGCACATAAATAAATTGTCCATCTGACTATAAGATGCTGGTCCGCAAACCATTCCCTGATTTTAATTCCCTTATCCTGTATAAAACTGACTGTACCCAAAATTGCAATAGACACAAAAAGTACTTCCCACTCTTTCTGCCCAAGACCAAGCCTAAACAAAGAATTATCAAAAAATATCCATGGATTAAATGTGTTAAACATATTTGTAATCATTCTTATCCCAGTTTTAAGACTCTCTGCCCTGAAAATAATCCAAGCTATCATAACAAAGAAAAATGTAAAAACTGTTTCTATAATTTTTCTGGCATTACAGTCTTTTGGCATCTGAATTTTTTCAAAACATTTGTTTCTTAAACTGTATGTCAGTTCACCCATAATTTGATACATAGCATGTAAAATTCCCCAGAAAAGAAATTTCCATCGACCACCATG
The DNA here is from genome assembly GCA_947178155.1 of uncultured Lachnoclostridium sp. Classification (GTDB taxonomy): domain Bacteria; phylum Bacillota; class Clostridia; order Lachnospirales; family Lachnospiraceae; genus Butyribacter. The sequence continues at coordinate 2,639 of CAMWXG010000149.1, read as the reverse complement.
CCACAACCCGCTTACAGCAAATGTAATAAAAAGATTACAGTATTTTGATATTTTTCCTTTCCTGTTTCCACCCAGTGGAATATACACATAATCCTTAAGCCAGCTGCTTAATGATATATGCCAGCGTCGCCAAAACTCTTTTACTGAAAAAGAAAAATATGGATGACAGAAATTATCAATTATATTTATGCCAAACATCTGAGCAATACCCTGAGAGATAGTAACACATGACATAAAATCAGCATAAAGTTGTATGCTGTATAACACAGCAGCTGCTAAAATATAAAACCCTGAGTAAGACTGATAATTGTCAAATACTGTATTGACAATTACTGCTGCTTTATCAGCTATCATCATTTTCAGAAAGAAACCCCATATTACTAATTGGATACCTTTAATTATATTTTTAATATCATAAGCATGTCCTTCAATTAACTGATTTTCCAACTGACTGTACCTTGAAATTGGCCCTTGTATAATAATGGGAAAAAAAGACATAAATAATGTATATTTAAAAATATTCTTTTGTGGACGAATACTGCCACGATATATATCTACCAAATATGCTATCATCTGCATAGAATAAAATGACAAACCAATTGGCACAATCCAACTAATTAGCGGTTTATGAATGATTGAGCCACAAATAAAATCCCCCGCCTTTAATGCTATTAACGGCAATGCAGATATTATAATTCCAGTCCACAATGTTACCAGCCTAGTATGTGGATTGATGTGTTTCTTATGATGCTGTTTATATATCAAAAGACCAAACTCATAACTAATGACTATAGATGCAGCAAAAATTACAAACTGCATTATATCCTCAATGATTGTATAATAAAAATATGTACTGCCTGACAAAAGAATCAACCAGCGGTATTTTTTAGGCAAAATGTAATATAATATGAGCAATACAATTATAAAAATATAGTATGATAATGAAATATAACTCATTAACCCTCTACTCCTCTCAGTATTACCATGCAGAACTTGCCTGCAATCTAGTACAACGTTTCTTAGTCACTCATACACTTAGTACTTGCTATTTCCGCTATCGCTGCGTTGTCGTCAGTCAACAATGCCACCGCATTGCCTCCTTCCTCCGCCTTGCGCTGACAAAAATATCAAGCACTAAGTGTATGGGGATTAAGGAAACGTTGTACTAGTATAATCTATACTAATTGTTGATAATACCATATACCCCCCCCGAATTTCAAGTCTAATAGTTAAAATATCTGAATTTTCCATTTTTATTAGAGCTAAAAATTTCCTAATTAGACCAAAAAACAGAGCAAAACAATTTTCAAACACGCTCCGGCAATATATCATTTCAATAATACAATCTTTATCTCTCTCATATCCTTCTTTCTTACCATTCTAAACGATATTTCATGTTCTTTTTTTATCTTTCCTGTATTTACATTTATCCATACTGCTTCACCACCGCCAAGTGCCCTTACATCAAATGGCAGTATTTCTTCTTTTACAATATTTCCACCCTCCTTAATAATAATCTTTAATTCCGCTTCATCATAAAAACGTGCAAATCCTGTATTTACAATCTTAATCTTCAACCCTTTCTTTCCTATTCCCAAATATGTAGTTTTAACTTCTTCTATAACAATATTATATCCAAGATGAGAACTTATATATGAATATAGGCTCTCACCTTTATATTCCTGCTCTTTCCAGCTATCAAGTATCTTCGCATCATGTATGCAATTAAGATAACTTATATTCATTCTTTTAAGAGTGTTTACTGTTTCCTCACATGAGGGAATAATATTTCCAGCTACTGCTTCACCACCACATGGCACTTTTAACGCTGTATCTTTTATAAATTCAAACTCCTTAGCACGGCACCATGGCATTTCCTGCCTATTCTCATCATCAATCTCTCCAAATGTCCCAAGATGCGTATCTGATGCAAGTATCGCATCATCAAATACCCCCATATAAATGTTTGTTGAAAATGCTGCCATCCTGCACTGTACAGGTTTTCTTAGTGCAATTCGTATCTTTCCCTGTGTTTCACTATACCAAGTTTTAGCAAGTACTTTTAAATCATTATCGGAAAGAAATTTTGAACCATGCATCTCTCCCCAGTTTCCTACAAAAAGTCCTTGTGATACATATATTAAGTTCGCATAATTTTTTACAATACTGCCAAGCTGTTTCATATGAAAAATAATCTGTGAAAGCGCAGAGGGTTCTTTTATCATACCCTTACCTTCTGTGTCATACACAATTCTTAAAATAACTTCTTTATTAAGCTGTGTAAACCTATCAAATATTTTGCACAAATAATCAAGTGAACCTTCTTTTATTGGCATGTCATGATATGCTCCTATATCTATAAGAAGCAGCGCAAGCGTTTCACTGTCACAGACTTCAAGCCAGTTAAGCGCATCTGTATCCCACATGTCCAGATTAAATGTATAAATTCTATACCAGCCTCTTGATGGATTGATTATATAATTTTCCTTTTGCTTATTAATCATAGTTTTATTTCCTCATTTACAAATTTCTAAACAATAGTACACATTGTTACCGCCAGTTATAACATAAAATTAATTTAAATAAGTTATACCAGCTCCTGCTTTTTTATACTTTCTTTCACCACTTTTATTATACAT
>CAMWXG010000148.1 GCA_947178155.1 uncultured Lachnoclostridium sp. | reverse complement strand
ATATGCATTTTATGTTATAATTAGGACCGTGTTGAGAAAATATTTATAATAGAGAGTAGGTAATTTTAATGGAAAATATGTTGGGTAAGAAAATAACTTATACAAATAATATATCGGTGGATGATTACAATGCGCTGCGTAAAGTAGTAAACTGGATAAAGGTTACTGAGAAAAGGGCAGAAATAGCATTAAATAATTCATTTTATATTTGCGTAGCATTGTGCGAAAATAAACCTGTAGGTATGGCAAGGATAGTTAGTGATGGAGGATATACATATTTTATTACAGATGTGATAGTACATCCTGATTATCAGGGAAAGCATATAGGTAAAGAACTAATAAGTAAGGCACTTGATTATATAGAGAAAGATGTTCTTGCTGGAGAAACTGTTATGGTAAGTCTTATGTCAGCATATGAGAGAGAGGGTTTTTATGAGCAGTTTGGATTCCATACAAGACCATTTGGAAATCATGGACCAGGTATGTCTATGTGGGTATCAAGAGATATAACAGGAAGTGTGGTAACACTATAAGAAAACCATTTGTACGAACCACGCAGTAGTGCATAAAATCTCCAAATATGGGACTTAAGCACCAGCGGTTTCGTACAGTTGTCTCTTGAAATTATATAAATTTATTTAATGTTTCATCATATTTATAGTCTATAGAAGCAAGTTTTTCTGTTATTTCAGATTTATCAATGCATAGTGATTGGCAAAGTTCATCAAGAGAATCGTAAAAGTCACGCAGTTGTGTATTTATATAGCTTAAAAGTATCATTGTGTCTTGTGGGAGTTTCATATACTAGTTATCCTTTCTGTAAGTATTAGAAGCTTCATTAATCAATCCTACTATTTTTTCAATGGAGTTATTAAGCTGGCTTCGTTTCATGGCTTTTACATATTTAGCACTGTCTTGGTATGCTTCATTTACTGCATTAAGAAGTTTTTCATCATTTATATCTTTTTCCTGAATTACTATACTGTAACCCTGTTTTTCAAATGAAGCAGCGTTTAATATCTGGTCGCCCCGGCTTGCTTCAGCTGACAGAGGGATAAGTACATTAGGTTTTCTAAGGGCAAGTATTTCACATATTGCATTAGCACCAGCGCGTGAAATAATAACATCTGCCGCTGCCATAAGATCACACAGTTCGTCTTGTATGTATTCAAACTGTATATAACCTTTTGTGTTTTTTAGAGAATTGTCAAGTTTGCCCTTGCCGCACAAGTGGATAACCTGATATTTCTCAAGAAGTTTTGGAAGAATTGAGTGTACTGCATCATTTATTGCTGTGGCGCCAAGACTGCCGCCAATAATAAGCAGTACAGGCTTTCTGTCGTTAAAGTTACAGAAGGAAAGTCCTTTGTTTCTGTCTCCATGAAACAGTTCATCACGTATAGGTGAGCCTGTAAGAACTGCTTTACCTGAAGGTATATGCTGCATGGTTTCGGGAAAATTTGTACATACACGTATAGAACATGGTATGCATATTTTATTTGCAAGCCCTGGTGTCATGTCTGATTCGTGTATAATACATGGGATTTTTCTGGATTTGGCAGCAAGTACAACGGGAACAGAAACAAAACCTCCTTTTGAAAATACAACATCAGGTTTTAGTTTGCCAAGTATACGGCGTGCCTGTGAAAGTCCTTTTATAACCTTAAAGGGATCACTTAAATTTTTGATATCTAAATATCTGCGCAATTTACCACTTGAGATACCATAATAGGGAATATCAAGATTTTCAATAAGTTTCTTTTCTATTCCATCATATGAACCTATATAGTGTATTTCATAACCTTCTTCACGTAATTTTGGTATTAATGCAATATTTGGTGTGACATGACCGGCTGTGCCTCCGCCTGTTAAAATTATTTTTTTCATGTTATGTAGACTCCTTTCAGGATAAACCGTCCATATTTTTAATAACTATTATAGTACAATTTAATATATGCTGCAATTGTTTCATACAATTACTGCTGTTAATTTTTATCAAAATATAGTAAAATATATTATAGGGTAGGAAAAAATTTTAACAGTTCCTAAGAGTAGTAAAAACAGTAATAGACGGGAATGAATGAGAGGAGGTTATGTATGAAGGGAAATAAGCACAAAAAAGCAAAAAAGGATGGTACAAAGAAAAATTCAAAGTCATCTGTAGCATTTTATCAAAGTGTAAAGATAAAGCTTATTATACCTGTAGTAATTCTTGCTGTAATAGCAGTTATTTCAAGTGGTGTGGCTATTTACAATTTGAAGAGGGTTAATAAGGCAGGCAGTGAAATTTCTTCAAAATATCTTGTCAGTGTACAGCTTTTGGGGGATATAAAGGAAAGCGTGCAAAGGATGCAAAAACTGGGATGCTCATATCTTGTATCGCAAGATGAAGATATTATGGCAGGTGTTGCTGAGGAGATTTTAGATACACGCATTGAGCTTAAAGATTTAATGGAAAAGGCGGAGGCTACACTTGATAGGAATGAATTGAAAAAGCAGTTTAAACAATTTGAGGCAGATTACCAAATATTTGTAAAGACTCTTGAAAAGGTGAAGGGATATTGTGCAGGCAATCAACCTGAAAGGGCAAGGGAGATTGTGAATGGCAATATGACTGCACAGGGTGAAGCATTGATAGATGCACTTACAGTGATGTCTGATGGCAATAGTAAAAATGCAGAAGATTCAATTAAAGATATGAATTCATTATATAAGATGTCCATAGCTGTTGGAATTGCATTTATGGCACTTAGTGGATTGCTTTTTGTGGCAGCGTGTGTGATTATAGTAAAATATGTTACAAGTCCGATTGAGAGGCTTGAAAACAGGATTTTTAGCATAATAAATGGTATTAAGTCTGGAAATGGCGATTTGTCACAGCGTATGCCAAAAATAAAATCAAATGATGAGATTGCAGTCATGGCATTAGGAATTGATGATTTTATAGAAACTCTTCAGAAAATAATGCATCAGATAACAGTCAGTTCTGAAAAACTTGAGGATATTGTAAAAGATGTAGTTGAGAATGTAGGAAAATCTAATTCAAATGCTTATGATGTATCGGCTGTTATGGAGCAGATGTCAGCGACAATGGAAGAACTTTCAGCTACAGTATCAGCAGTAAATGATAATACAGGTTTTGTAAACAAGGAAATTGGGAAAATATCAGAAAAATCTGTCCAAATGCATGAACAATCATCAGATATGAAAGAGAGGGCAGTAAAACTTGAGCAGTCAGCAGTGGTAAATAAAAAATCAACAGATGAAATGGTTGGGAATATTATGTTATCATTACAAAAAGCTGTTGATGATAGTAAGAAAGTTGAAAAGGTTAATGAGCTTACAGAGCAGATAATGGAGATATCAAGCCAGACAACCCTGCTTTCATTGAATGCTTCTATAGAAGCAGCAAGAGCAGGTGAAGCAGGGAAGGGATTTGCAGTTGTTGCAGATGAGATACGTAAACTTGCAGATACTACGGGTATTACTGCCGGCAATATTCAGGATATTAATGAAGAAGTTATAATTGCAGTCCACAATCTTGTAGATACTTCTAATATAATTACACGATATATACAAGAAACAATACTGCCTGACTATGATAATTTCGTTGCATCAGGAAGGCAGTACAGGCAGGATGCTGATTTAATAGATGAGGCAATGAACCATTTTGCTAATCAATCAGCAGCTATTGAGAAACTTGTTTCTGATATTACAGAAAGCGTCCAGGGAATAACTACTGCTGTTGATGAGAGTGCATCAGGTATTGCAAGCGCCGCTGCCAATATGTCAGAGCTTGCATCAGAACTTAAAAAAGTGCGCAGCCAAATGGACATTAACTTGGAAGTGGTTGATTTGCTTAAGAGTGAGTCAGATAGATTTACAGTTGTATAAAGGAGTGATTTTAGATGAAATATGATGTAATTATAGTAGGTGCAGGACCTGGTGGGATTTTTGCTTCATATGAGCTTACAAAAATAATGCCAAATTTGAATATCGCTGTATTTGAAGCTGGACATATATTAGAAAAGAGAAAATGTCCCATTGATGGAAAAAAGGTTAAGTCATGTATTCATTGCAGCAGTTGTTCAATCATGAACGGATTTGGAGGTGCAGGTGCATTTTCAGATGGTAAATATAATATAACAAATCAGTTTGGCGGAACATTATATAAATATATAGGCAGTAAAAAAGCCCTTGAGCTTATGTATTATGTAGATGAGTTAAATAGAAAATATGGAGGGGAAGGTACTAAGCTCTACTCAACTGCCAATTCAGATATTAAAAAACTTTGTCTTCAAAACGGACTGCATCTTCTTGACGCTTCTGTACGTCACTTAGGTACGGATATTAATTATATAGTTCTTGAAAATTTATATAATTATTTAAAGGACAAGGTTGATTTTTATTTTGACACACCTGTAGAGCATGTATTATATGAAGAAGGTATTTATACTATAAAGACAGCATCTGAAAGTTATCAATGCAGCAAATGCATTATTTCTGCAGGAAGAAGCGGGAGTAAATGGATAGAAAATGTATGTGAGGAATTATCTATTTCTACAAAGTCAAATCGCGTAGATATTGGAGTTCGTGTTGAACTTCCGGCAGAGGTATTTTCTCATCTTACAGATGAGCTGTATGAGAGCAAGATTATATATAGAACTGCTAAATTTGAAGATCTTGTCAGAACATTTTGTATGAATCCGCATGGTGTAGTGGTAAATGAAAATACTAATGGCATAATTACAGTAAATGGTCACAGTTATGAAGATAAAAAGCAGCACACAGATAATACAAATTTCGCATTGCTTGTAGCAAAGCATTTTTCAGAACCATTCAGAGATAGTAACGGATATGGAGAGAGCATAGCAAAGTTGTCGAATATGCTTGGTGGAGGAGTGCTTATACAGCGTTTTGGTGACCTTATCAGAGGAAGACGAAGCAATGCATCACGTATTGAAGAAGGGTTTGTAACACCTACATTATCGGCTACACCGGGAGATTTAAGTCTTGTTATGCCAAAAAGAATACTTGATGGAATAATTGAGATGATTTATGCACTTGACAAAATTGCACCTGGTACTGCCAATGATGATACTCTTTTATATGGTGTGGAGGTTAAATTTTATAATATGGAAGTTGAGATTGACAGTTCACTTGAAACAAAGCTAAAAGGGCTTTATGTTATAGGTGATTGCAGCGGCGTTACACATTCACTGTCGCATGCATCTGCAAGTGGCATACATGTAGCAAGATGTATTGCTGATAAAAATTGATTAGTGAATTTTCAAATACACGCTGGTAAAGCTTACGTCAGGTGGTGCCACAGGAGCAGGGAGGTATTATTATATGGGAATTTATCTGAATCCAAATAATACAGGATTTTTGCAATCTGTCCGTTCTAAGATATATGTTGATAAAACAGGAATGATTGCTTATACAAATGATTGTTTGAATACAAGAGATAAGTTTATTTGTGTAAGCAGACCACGACGATTTGGAAAATCTATGACACTTGATATGCTTTCTGCTTACTATAGTAGTGGCTGCAGTTCAGAGAAATTGTTTTTAGGATATAAGGCAGCAAAAGATAATAGCTTTTATGAGCATCTTAATAGGTATGATGTACTATTTTTGAATATGCAGAAATTTTTAAACAGAGCAAAACAGCAGGAAATGATAGCATATTTGGAAAAAACCGTAATTGCTGAACTTAAGGAAATGTATGGAAACTTTTTTCCAGAGTATGAAACAGATCTTGCTGCAGTATTAGAACATATTTATGCAAAGACAGAAACGTATGAAGCACTTAAAATATATATTGACATGAATTATGATGGTTTGCGTGAAGCTGTTATTTCTCTGTTGGGAGAAGCTTGTATAGAAGTAAATACAAGAACATTCCAAAATGATATGAGAACATTTAAGACAAAGGATGATGTTTTGACGCTTCTGATACATTTAGGATATCTTGCTTATAATCAGGAGACACATAAAGTTTTTATTCCAAATAAGGAGATTGTTGAAGAGTTTGAAAGTGCAATGAGTGTAAGTGATTGGAAAGATGTAATGCATGTACTGAAAGCATCAGACAGGCTTCTTGAGGACACATTATAGCGCAAGGAAATATTATCGTATGTTCAGGGAGCTGCCTACAGGACGTGGTTTTGCGGATATTGTGTTTTTGCCAATTAGAAAAGTTGACAAACCTGCACTTTTAATAGAATTAAAATATAACAAGGATACAGATACTGCAATTAAACAAATTAAGGAAAAGAAGTATACGCAGTCGTTAGAAGATTATATTGGCAAAATTCTGCTAGTTGGGATTAGTTATGATAAAGGTACAAAAAAGCATAGTTGTGTGATAGAGAGACATGAGAAAAGTATATAAACTTTTCTTACATTTTTAATTGGAACTTTGTCTGCAGTGTGATATGATGTATAAAATAATAT
>CAMWXG010000147.1 GCA_947178155.1 uncultured Lachnoclostridium sp. | reverse complement strand
AATATACCCTTTTACCCTTAAAACATCTACTACTTTCTCAACATATTTTTCACAAAGCTCTTGTGTCTTTGCCTCAACCATAACACGAATCAGTGGTTCTGTTCCACTCTCTCTTAAAAGTATCCTGCCATCATCACCAAGAGTTTTTTCAATTTCTGCTGCCGCCGCAAGCACATCTTCATCTTTTCCGGCTGCCTGTTTATCAGCGACCTTTACATTTTTAAGAAGCTGCGGATATATTTTTAAATTTCTGCGGAGTCCTGAAAGTTTCATTTTCTTTTCAAGCATTACTTCCATAAGCATAAGAGAAGTAAGCACACCATCTCCTGTAACAGCATATTTACTGAAAATTATATGACCTGACTGCTCTCCACCAAGAGAATGGCCATTTTCCATCATGTTTGCATTTACATATTTATCACCTACGACAGTTTTTTCGTATAAAATCCCTGCCTTATCAAATGCTTTATATAGACCAAGATTTGACATGACAGTAGTTACAACTGTGTTATTATTAAGCTCCCCCTTTTCCTTTAAGTAACAGCCACACATATAAAGAATCGCATCTCCATCGATTACATCACCCATATCGTCAACAGCAATGCACCTATCAGCATCTCCGTCGTAAGCAAAGCCTATATCAAGATTTTTCTCCTTAACAAACTCCTGAAGCTTCTCTATATGTGTAGAACCACAATCTCTATTTATATTTGTGCCATCAGGTTCCATTCCTATAGTGTATGTCTTAGCTCCAAGCGCATCAAATACGCCCTTTGCAACAGAATAGGCAGAACCATTTGCACAGTCAAGCCCTACACGTATATTTTTAAATGAGCGTGTCGCAAGTGACATAAGATAACCTATATATCTGTGACGCCCAATAGCATAGTCAACAGTGCACCCGATATTTTCTTTTACCGCAAATGGTATTGTATCCGTTTCACTGTCTATGTATTCCTCTATCTTCTCCTCAATTTCTGCCTCAAGCTTGTGCCCATTGCCATTTATTACCTTTATTCCATTATCATAATAAGGATTATGACTTGCAGAAATCATAATCCCGCAGTCAAACTGCTCAGTCCTTACAACGTATGACACGCTTGGAGTAGGCGTAACATGCAGAAGATACACATCTGCACCGCTTGCAGTAAGACCTGCTGAAAGTGCATCTTCAAACATATAGCTTGAACGCCTTGTATCTTTACCAATTATAATCCTGGCCTTATGCTCTTTGCCATAATACCAGCCTAAGAAACGTCCAACCTTATATGCATGCATAACATTCAAGTCAACATTTGCTTCCCCCCGGAAACCATCTGTTCCGAAATATTTCATCTGTCTATACCTCATTTCTGATAATCTTATATTCACATATAGATTTTAGCATAATGCACTATTTAAATCAATATCATGATGCGCACTATACAATATGGCACATTTGCTCTGATGCCATATATAATATGGTGAAAATAGCTATAAAACTTGATAAAATTCATATGCAGATAATAAACTAATATTTTTTACAAAACACGTATTGGGGCTGCCGCTTAATTCATAAAATGCAGCAGCATGTTTAAGTGTGACTAAAACTTATGCAAAAGTTTTCACACAGCAATTTGTGTCTGCGCGCTGCTTGACACAATGTTGCGTACAAGCAAAAGCAGCGCAGAAATGAGGATTAATATGAATTTTACCGGCGATAACTCTATTATAGACGAAAAAACTTTCGGTTTAAGGCTTGCACAGCTAAGACAGATTAAAAACGTAAGCGCACGCGAAATGAGTCTTGCAATTGGCCAGAACAAAAACTACATAAATTCTATTGAACTTGGCAAAAGTTTTCCATCTATGGCTTCATTTTTATACATATGTGATTACATGGATATAACTCCAAAAGATTTTTTTGATTCTAAATGTCAAAACCCTCTTTCTGCAGACAAATTTCTAAGTGCCTATAAACAGCTTGCACCTGAACAGGCAGAACACGTATATAAACTTGTACTTGGGCTAATACATAAAGATTAGTATATTAATATCTTTTTGCGTGTGTGCCTTCACAAGGCATTAGAGCGTGTATAAAAATTGCTTTTGCAATCTGCACGCTCAAGCGCCTAAAAAATCAAGACCGTTTTTCAAGAAAATGACAGGATTTTGACCGCTCTGAAAGCGTCCCAAAACTATAGCCCTTATCTTTTAATTCCTTAATTATGTCCTTTAATGCCTCAAGTGTCATTTTATTGCAGCCTGAATCATGCATAAGTATAACAGGTTCATCATATTTACTATAATCCTTCCTTATATTGTTCATTATTGAGTAAACAGTAGGTGTCCCAACCGAATCCTCTGCACTCACATTCCAGTCCACATAATCCATACCGCTCTCCTCTATCCGCGCAATTATGTCTGACCTGAATGAACTAATATAGCTATTTGCACTTCCCCATGGGAACCTGACAAATTTGGGCTTATACTCATACTTAGTTTCAAGAAGTGTCCTGATTTTCATAATATCTTCAAAACAGGCATCTGATGTTGAATATATTTTGTTTGCTTCATGGCAGTATGTGTGAACACCCAATTCATGCCCTTCCTCTATCTCCCTTCTAATTATGGCATCTGTATCATCATCCACTTGCTGCCCTATTATAAAAAAAGTAGCATGGACTCCCTCCTCCTTTAAGATATCAAGATAGCCCTCTGTAAGACAGCTTGGACCGTCATCAAATGTAAGAAATGCTATTTTTTTACTACTGTCATCAGATACTGTTCCCATACTGCCCACACTTATATCTGCTCCTGCAGCCCTTAAACTTATGCCTTCGATTATAAGACAAAGGCATACTATAAAAATACCAGATGCGCATATTAATTTTTCCTTTGCAGTCCATTTTTCTTTCATATGGTTTCTCCTCCGGATTAATTATTATTAACCATATTTAAGATTATGCAGATGTATTACAAATATTCTTGATTTATTACCACCTAAAAAACCGCACTGCTTCTTACAGTGCGTTCCTGTGAAATAACTATACTACTGTTCCATCGAACACTACATTGTCATTTTTGAATCAGCTTCTTCTTTCTCATACTGACTTTCATTCTGACGAAAATCAATTCCATCAATTCCTTTCTCGTATACAAATGCTTTTATTTCATCCATATTACCAAATTCATAAAAATCAACCAGCATTCTTGTAAATTCAGGCTGATGTTCAATCGGTATACTGATTATACCACACCCATTCGCAATCATTATTTGATTCGCCGCCAACCCTGACATTTATTCTTCAAAAAGATACATATACTCCCCCGGTATATATGCTTTCACATAAATACCCTCACCACCATACTCTTCTTCTAATAACTGTCCATATTTTCTTACAATACTTAACTTAGATGCCTCTTCATATGAAAATGTTTTTTCAAATATTTTTCTGCCTTCTTTTGCCACTTCTTCAATGACTTTAAGCATTTCCTTAATTCCATCTCCATTTTTTGCTGATATCTTTACAGTCCTGTCTGCATTAATATCCTTTAAAGAAACCTCTTCATCTGCTAAGTCTATTTTATTAAAAGCAGTTATAATCTTCTTATCTTCTATTCCAAGCTGCTTTAATGTATCATATACTGTCTGCATTTGCATGTCCATATCAGGATTTGAACAATCTGCCAAATGTAGTACAATATCAGCATACTTTGCCTCTTCAAGAGTTGAACGAAACGCCTGTATAAGATGATGCGGCAGCTTTCTTATAAATCCTACTGTATCAGTAAATAAAAACTCCTCTCCATTTTCAAGCACCATTTTACGTGTTGTAGGATCTAGTGTTGCAAAAAGTTTATCCTCTGATAAAACACCTGCACCTGTAAGCTTGTTTAAAAGAGTAGATTTGCCCGCATTGGTATACCCTACTATTGCTATAACCGGCACAGGATTTTCCTGTCTGTTTTTACGCGTAAGCTCTCTTGTACGCTTTACATGCTCAAGTTCTTTGCGTACCTGTGTTATACGCTCTTTTATAAGCCTTCTGTCCATTTCAAGTTTCTGCTCACCTGGTCCTCTTGTACCTATGCCTCCTCCAAGCCTTGAAAGGCCGCTTCTTACACCTACCAGATGCGACGCCCTGTAACGAAGCTGTGCAAGCTCTACCTGCAGCTTTCCTTCACTTGTAGATGCCCTCTTTGCAAATATATCAAGTATCATTACCGTTCTGTCGATAATCTTTACTCCAAGTTCTGCAGACAAATTATTATATTGTGCAGGTGAAAGCTCATCATCACACACCACTGTATCAGCGTGAAGCCTGTCTACAAGCTCTTTTACCTCTTCAATCTTGCCCTTGCCTATATACGTTCCAGCATGAATCCTTTCCCTGTTCTGTATAACTTTTGCAACAGTCACAGCACCTGCTGTGCGTCCAAGCTCGTCAAGCTCATCAAGCGACCACATTGTATCATCATCTGATACAGCGACAGCAACAAGTATTAACCTCTCCTTTTCTTCTGCTGTATCATAAATTTTGCTTTCCAATTAATTTCCCCCTTAAGCATATTAAGTACATTGGCAATTTGTGAGTTTCTTACACACTTCCAGACATGCCACCTGTGGTGGCACAAACATTCTCATACTTATTTAGCAAGCTGAATTGTCTTTATTCTTGTTTTTATAAATTCAAGCTCCTTTTGCATATCACTATCATCAGGAAATTCTGTAAGATACGACTTTGCCAGATTGCGCGCCTTTCTATACTGCTTCATACGTTCATATAGTATTACCATATTCTTTTTTAGCATACGTGATGCTTTTATTTCACCGCAATTAATTCCTTTATCTAAATAATCTTCTGCTTTATCATATTCTTCAAGTTCAATATAACAGCCTGCTATTTGGTTATATGCTTCTGAAAGCATTCCGCTTCCATTACTATCTATGTACTTTTGAAAATAAACCACAGCCTCTTGATAATCAGACTGTGCCATATATACAAGGCCTAAATAATAATCGGCTTCATTATTTTTTTCTTCTGCTGCCTTTTTAAGGCTACTTGAAGCAGCAGAATAATCACCTAGATAATAATAAGCTCTTCCCTGCTGCAAAAGCTTATCTGCACTATCTGCTTTAATATCAGTTAATTTTTTTAAAATTTCTTCTGCTTTGTTGTCCTGCTCCATTTTGACATACACGTTATAAAGCTCAAAATATGCATCATAACAACTTTTATCAAGCTCTATTGCCTTATTGTAATCATCTAAAGCTTCTTTATCCTTCCCTTCTGTTTCATAAAGACTTCCACGCTTCATGTAAACGTCTGCATCCTTATCATCTTCTTTAATAATATCACTATATATTTTAACTGCCTTATCCGCATTTCCCAAAATCTGTTCTGACGCCGCCTTTATATACTTCAGATTTTTGTCCATATATTCATACTGAGCTATCTCAAGCGCCTTATCACATGCTTCTAAAGCTTTATTATATTCATTCATTCCATAATAGGCAGCAGCGTGCCCAAAATACATCTTTTTATTATTCTGTTCTGATATCTTATTGTCAGTATCCTGATATACCTTGTCAAACTCTTTAATAGCCTCTTCATACATGCCAAGACTATTTAAAGCCATTCCATAACCTATGTAATACTCTGCATTTTCGTCATTTTCTTCAATAGCCTTTTGAAAATGTTTAACAGAGTCATTATACCTGCCCTCTTCCATAAGCTGCATTGCCTTGTCATATTCCTCACCAGCCTTACTGCATCCAGAAGGCAAAAGCGTCAGGCAGCAAACGGCACAAATAGCTGCACCAAACCTGATAGCTGACCTTTTCATACTTGTACTCATGCTGTGAGTCTCCTTGTCTTTTCCCTATTTGCGCACGCCTTTGCATAATATAGCTATAAACGTGCGCACGCTTTCAGTTTTACCTGCCTATGGTGTCACAAACATTATCATAAAATATATGTCTGTTAAAGATTATGACAGCCTGTCAGTAAGCTGCTTTCTCTGTTCAGGTGAAAATGTCCTGTCATCAAGAAGCTCATCTATAAACTGATCCATGTCCCCATCATTCCAAAACTCCATATCCTCACGCATAATGCGGCATCTGTATTCATGTTTATCTACAAGGATATGATAATAAAAATATCTTCCCTCCCTATACTGTTCAACAAATCCTTTTCTTACAAGCTTTCCTAAAAAAGTAGAAACGGTCTGCGGTTTCCACTTCTTTCCATACTTTTCACATGCTATATTCAAAATCTGTGCAAGCCTTGCACCATCCCCCAAATCCCATACACTTTTCATTGTAACTTTCTCGCTGTCCGTAAGATTGTACTCTTTCATATTCTACCTCATTCCTGTATTTATTCGTAATTTTAATTGTAGTAACAAACTGTTAATAAAAGTTATTTATTATCAGTTCATAAAGAAATTCTGCAGCAATTTTGTAAAAAACCAGTGCAAAATGGCACTATTAAGCTCTTATTTAAAATAGCTGTAAACAGTAACCTAAACTCTTTAAT
>CAMWXG010000146.1 GCA_947178155.1 uncultured Lachnoclostridium sp. | reverse complement strand
TTATAGGAAGTGTTTTTTACTTCCTA
Organism: uncultured Lachnoclostridium sp.; assembly: GCA_947178155.1. Taxonomy (GTDB): domain Bacteria; phylum Bacillota; class Clostridia; order Lachnospirales; family Lachnospiraceae; genus Butyribacter. Next base: position 6,539 of record CAMWXG010000146.1, on the reverse strand, counting down.
TAATATAGCATATATAAAAGTTCATCACAATAAATTATGCAACTTTCATAAAATATTAAGAAATAATAAGGTTACTGTTCACTTCAGTTACCAGTGACTTATAATATTTTTATAACTTATATTTCTATTATCAGAAATTAATGTTATAATATAAATTATGAGAACCTGCTTTTGGCTCATATACCTATTATATAAGAAAGGACGAAATATATGAAAAAGACAAAAACCCTTCATACACTAAGCTTAGTACTTACGGCAGGACTGACATTGTCATGTGTATACAGTCCATATAGTACGACAGTTGATGCCTCAGTGGACAGTGACAATCAAGAACTGTCAGTCTTATCACGTGTGGTAGACAGTAATAATAATGGTCTTATAAAATATTCATATAAAGATGAAAATGGAAATACATATGAACTTGATACATCCTCCGATTCTAAAAATGCTTATAAAAGAGCGGCTAATTTGCCCTCAAGCTATAATCTTAATGATTATTCGCTGTCAACTTCTATCAAAGATCAGGGAGTTACCGGCGCATGCTGGGCTTTTGGTGCAATAAAAGCCATGGAGTCAAATGCCATAAAAGATGGACTTGTAACTATAGATAATGCTGATTTCTCTGAAAATCACCTTGCATGGTATACATATCATGGGACTACAAATACAAGCAATACTGTATATGGCGATAGAATAACTTATTCAGGAGGAGGCAATGCTTTTTCAGTTTACCACCCTTTTGGAAATCAAATATCAGAAGAACATGACACCTTTGCATATGACCTTGGCGGTAATGCTTTAAATGCCATTGCAACGCTTGCACAGTGGTCTGGTGCATCTTATGAAACTACAGCCCCATTTACTGCAGACACATATTCGCAAGAATATACTATGGCAGATTCAATGACTGCTGCTGGTGAAACCTTAAGATATAATGCAGCAATTCATTTGCAGAATGCTGATTGCCTTGACAATGCAACAAATGCAGAAATTAAACAGGCTATAATGGAGTATGGAGCACTTGACATTGCTATGTACTATGATCCTTCTGGTTTTGATAATTTCAATGCAAACGGAACTTCATATTATCAAAAGAAATATTCCGGTCAGATGGCAAAAAGACAGGCAAACCATTGTGTAACCATTGTTGGATGGGACGATAATTATTCAAGGTCAAACTTCGCATACAAACCATCCTCTAATGGCGCATGGCTTATAGCAAACAGTTATAGTGAACAATATAATGATAATGGTTACTTCTGGCTGTCATATGAAGAGCCTTCTATCTGTGAAATATATACAATGGACGCTGAGCCTGCCGATAACTATGATAATAATTATCAATATGATGGTCTTGGCCCTAATGATTCACTATATATTAAAAATTCCAAAATATATGGAGCCAATGTATTCACTGCAGATGCATCATCAGCACAGTCATTAAAAGCTGTTTCATTTTATACAATTACAGATGACCAGCCTTATACAATTAAAATCTATAAAAATGTAACCGGCAATTCTCCTACAAGTGGTACAATAGTCAGCCAATGCACTACAAGTGGTACTGCAAAATATAATGGATACCATACAATAAAGTTAAATAATAGCTGTACCTTAAGCGCAGGAGAAAAATTTTCTGTTGTTATTACATATAAGTACAAAGCCTCAACAAAAAATCAGGCATACCTGCCTGTAGAGGGAGAAACATTCTCCTATGGTGGTATAAAATACAATTATTCAGCTAAATCCGGACAAAGCTATTATTACCTCAACAATGAATGGTATGATGCATACACATCAGGATATAATAATATATGCATTAAAGCATTTACTGATAATATTGAACAGGGAAGTGAACCTGATGATACTACAATATATGACAACAATACTCCAGCTAAAACTAAACTTCCGGCAGTAACTCTTGGTGAAAACGAGAAATATACAATATCACACTCTTTTGTTTCCGATACTGCAGGAACAGTTTTTATAAGCAGTGACGAAAACATTGCATATGTAGACAGCAATGGTGTAATCACAGCGAACCAGATTGGAACTACAAACATCAACTTATCTACAGATGATGGCAATACTGCATCACTTAAGGTTACTGTAAAACAGTCTCCTGATGGAATTAAAGCCAGTCCGGCAGCAAAAACACTAAAAAAAGGAAAAACCTTTAAAATAAAAGTAACATTACCTGAAGGAACTGCAAGCAAAAAAATTACTTATAGCTCTTCAAATAAAAAAATTGCCAAAGTAGATAGTAACGGAAAAGTTTCCGCACTAAAAAAAGGCCGAACTACTATAACAGTAAAAACATACAACAATAAAAAAGCTGTCATCAGAGTTAAAGTAACTAATGGTTGATAAATTCTTTAAAAAGTAATAAGATTAAAAGGGACGGTTATAAATTATAACTGCTTCTACAAAATATTTGAAAAGGGGATTTATTATGGAAAACCGTATTGTAAAATTTTATGCAAAAGAAAGTAATCGACTTGCCCTACATGCTATGCCGGGACATTTTGTTACAAGCAATTCACACATTAATTTTTACATTGATGTAACCGGTGTCCGCTCACGTATCAAAGAAGCAGAAGAAGCTGCCAATATTCTGGCGCATAAGCTTGGTCACTTAAATTATGTAGACACAGTTGTATGTATGGATGGAACAGAGGTTATAGGTGCATTTTTAGCAAAAGAATTTGAGAGGGAACATATTAATTCTACAAACCAGCATAAAACAGTATATGTTGTTTCACCAGAACATAACAATGACAATCAGATGATTTTCCGCGATAATACCAAAAAAATGATTGATGGAAAACATACTGTGCTTCTTCTTGGGACAACTACTACTGGTGAAACTATTAAAAAGAGCATGGAAGGAATCCGTTATTATGGAGGCATCATTGAAGGAATTGGTTCTGTATTTAGTACAGTCAAATCCATCAATAACATGACTGTACATTCTCTGTTTAGTGAAAAAGATGTAATAGGATATCAAGCATTTCCAAAATCAGATTGCCCATTTTGCAAACAGGGAATGAAAATTGAAGCTGTAGTAAATAGTTTTGGTTATTCCAAATTATAAATGCAAAATTCCATGTCAAACAAATGTGAAGTTAAAAATAATAAAAGCAGGTATGACAAATACCTGCTTTTACTATTTTTAATATGCTTTATTTTTCAAAATACTGTTCTGAAAGACTGGCAAAAAATTCCGGACACATATCAAGAAGGGTACTTCCTGTTCTTGTTGGTCTAAACAAATCCAACACAGGCTTCATTATACGTTCAAACTCCTCCGGATTCTTAGAAAGCCTAAGTATCTCCGCAGTATTTACTGCATCTGCAAGTGCTGTATGTTCTGCTCCTGTAAATTCATAATCTGCAGCCTGCACAGCCTGCTTTAATTTTATCTTCTTCTCAATTCTTAAAAGCTTGCTGTATTCCAACTGAAAATCAACCCAGTTCTTTTCCATTCTCTTTACAATGCTTCCTTCATACCCTTTGAAATCAGATTCATGTTGGAACTGCCTTATGTCTGACAAACTCCATGAATAAAATGTAGTTTTTTCATTGCCTATCCAATCTGCAAAATCATCCATAGCATGAAAGAAATCAGGAGCCCCTTCAAGCTTATCATCTGTAATACCTGTTAAAGCGATAATCTTTTCATCAAGCTTGCCAAACTCTGGTGATACATATGTCTGATACTTATCAATAACCTCAAAATTATCATCCATTTTAACTGCACCTATTTCAATAAGTTCACTGGACAATTTCTTATCATCATGACATTGCTTTTCTATTTTATTCATCTCCAGATCAATCATTATATGTTTCACTAATTCCTCCCCCTTATAAAAATAATTATTTCATCAAATTGCACTAACAGCAATAGTTTTTTTGTATATTTTAGTAGGGCCTCTGCTCTATTTTTATATCATAAACAAATAATTGTTAAAATATTATAATTTTTTCTTTTTAATTTCAATAAATTATTGTGCACATTTTACATCACATTTTTATATATTTCAAGCCAAAAATTGACTTTTTAGTAATTTTATGCTAAATTAACTAGTGTGATGTAAAAAATTATCGTTAATATGCATTGAAAGGTATAGGTGAATAATGAGTCGAGCAGATATAAACAAAGTTAAATCATCAGTTGACAAAAACATCGGCAGCAAAGTCAAAATACGCGCAAACCGCGGCAGGCATAAAATTGATGTAACAGAAGGTGTAATATGCGAGACTTATCCAAGCATATTTCTGGTACAGGTAGCAAACAAAGCTGACGACACAGTTCAGACAATCTCTTTTAGTTACACAGATGTTCTGACAAAAGATGTACAAATGCAGCTTATATAAAGCAACGCAGTTACAACAACAGGAGTAACCCATTACATTTTAGGATTACTCCTGTTTTACTTTATTCAAACATCATAATAATCTTTGTGCCATACCCCTCTTTACTTGTTATTTTAAGCTTACCACCAAGCGCTAATACATTGTGATTAATTACATCCATACCTACACCTCGGCCTGAATAATCATTAGGCTTTTCTGTCGTACTTACACCATTCATCAACAGCAGGTCAAACACTTCATCATCCGTATACTGTTCCGGTGACTTCTTAAGCATGTTATTCTTTGCTGCACTCTCTATAACAGCCTTTTTATCTATTCCTGCACCATCATCCTCTACTACTATTTCAAGATGACCATCTTTATCCGAAAATATAAGCCTTACTAATCCAATTGGCGGTTTTCCCATACTTTCACGTATTTCAATATCTTCAATACCATGATCAACAGAATTTCTTATAACGTGTGTGAGCGCACTGGATATCTTCTCACATTTCATTTTATCTACAAGTGTCTGTTCTCCACTAACCAAAAGCTTGACAGGTTTGCAAAGTGATGCTGACATCTCATCAACAATCATCTCCATCTTTTTAGAGATTGCCACAAAATCTGACTTTGTAAGGTGTTCTACAGCACTAAATACCGACTTACCTATATCCTTAAACATTATAAAGTCAGTACGTGTCAGCTCTATAGTTTCATCTCCCACAAACTTTTTTTCAAGTTTACTTATAAAATCATTGTAATGTTTAACTCCTGAATATATCCTGTCAATATCCCCCTGTTTAACAATTACAACTGATTCATCATAGTTCTTCTTGCCAGACTTACTTTTATTGTCAGAACTATCTGCTACATTATCATCAGAAGCAGCACTTGCAATATAATATACCTGCCTTTTCTTTTTAGGATGTCCTGACGACTGTTCCTCAGAATCATTTTTACATTCTTCCTTATCTTCACAATCTCCTGATACCTTACACTCAGCATTCAATTCATCTATATATTTTTTAATCTCTTTATCAATCTCTGTTTCTCCTGTATACAACTTCTCACCAATCGGCAATTTATCAACTTCTTCCTTAACAAAGTCAATATAATCAGAAAGCAGATTTTCAAAACGATTTTTATCTTTAATTGGAAGCTTTTTATTTCTGAAAAAATACAAAAGACTTTCAAAAGACCTACTAAGCGATGATATTGTATCAAAGAGCATCATCGTGGAATCAGCTTTTAAAGTATGTATTCCACGAAAAACATTTTTTATAAACCCCTCATCATAGCTTTCACATTCTTTATATTTAAGCAATTCAGCCCTAAGCTCATTAATGAGAGCATTACTTTCTTCATAAAAAATTTCCACCATAGAATCCATAAAAATTACCTCCAAAAAAACTCTTTGCTGTTGTAAACTATATAATAAATACATAAATAACAGCAACTTATTTTGTATAACGTAACTGCTTCTGCACCTTGTTGAATATTTCCATCATATCAGGATCAAATCTTATGCCGGTTTCCTCCCTCATTATCTCAAGGCTTTTTGCATTGGTATATGCCTTCCTGTAACTCCTGTCTCTATTTAGCGAATCATATACATCTGCTATTGCTACAATTCTTGCTGACAATGGAATCGCCTCACCTTTAAGCCCACATGGATATCCGCTTCCGTCCCAGTTCTCATGATGATATTTTGCAATATCTATTGCCATTTTAATAATTTCATTTTTACTGCTGTCCTTATATATCTCTTCTAATTGATTTGCTCCTATTATTGTATGCTTCTTGACAATCTCCCATTCCTCCTCATCAAGTTTTCCTTCCTTTAATAATATACTATCACGTATTGCAAATGAGCCTATATCATGAAGCAATGCTGCAACCTCTATGTTTTCTATAAATTCAGATGTAATCTCTTTATCAAATTTAGGTGAAAATTGCAGACTTATAGCCAAAATACGGCTATTACTCCCTACTGTATTTATATGTCTTTGACTATTTTCAAAACGTGACTCAATCATACTTGCAAGCGCAAAAAATATTTTTTTCTGCTCTTCTTCTACCCTTTCCATTTGGGCGCTTACCATTTTATGGAGCTTTTTATTATATGATTCAAGCTCCTGCTGCATCTTATATATTTTAAGATGTGTATTAAGTCTTAATAT
>CAMWXG010000145.1 GCA_947178155.1 uncultured Lachnoclostridium sp. | reverse complement strand
ACTTATCTGTAAGTGATTTTACTATTTCAAGTGCTTTTCCTGTATTTTCTTCGTGATTATCAATAATCATAGATATTGCTTCTGCAACTTTATCAATATCTTCTGTGTTAAATCCTCTTGTTGTAACTGCTGCTGTTCCAAGACGTATGCCACTTGTTACAAATGGTGACTGCGGATCATTTGGAATTGTATTTTTATTACATGTAATATGTGCCTCATCAAGCCATTTTTCAACTTCTTTTCCTGTAAGTCCCTTATCTGCGAGGTCTACAAGCATAAGGTGATTATCTGTTCCGCCGGATACGATTTTTATTCCTCTGTCCTTTAGTCCTTTTGCAAGTGCCTGTGCATTATCAATAATATTTTTGCCATATTCTTTAAATGAAGGTTCTAGTGCCTCTTTAAAGCAAACTGCTTTTGCTGCAATTACATGCATAAGCGGTCCGCCTTGTATTCCTGGGAACAATGATTTATTAAGTTTATGTTCCTCTGCAAATTCCTTATCTGAAAGTATCATTCCTCCACGTGGTCCGCGAAGTGTCTTATGAGTTGTAGTGGTTGTAACATGTGCATAAGGAATTGGACTTTCATGATAGCCTGATGCAACAAGTCCTGCTATATGTGCCATATCTACCATAAGGTAAGCACCTACACTGTCTGCAATTTCGCGGAAACGCTTGAAATCAATTTTTCGTGCGTATGCGCTTGCACCAGCGACAATAAGTTTAGGTTTACATTCTTTGGCAATCCTCTCAACCTCATCATAATCAATAAAACCCTCACTATTGACACCATATGGTACACATTTATAATATTTTCCTGAAAGATTTACAGGGCTTCCATGTGTAAGATGTCCGCCGTGGTCAAGATTCATTCCCATAAATGTATCTCCTGGTTCCATAAGTGCAAAAAATACAGTCATATTTGCCTGCGCACCAGAATGAGGCTGTACATTTGCATAAGTACAGCCAAATAGCTGCATTGCGCGGTCACGCGCAAGATCTTCTGCAACATCTACAAACTGGCAGCCTCCATAATATCTTTTTCCCGGATATCCTTCTGCATATTTATTTGTAAGTGTGCTGCCCATAGCTGCCATAACAGCCTTGCTTACAAGGTTTTCAGATGCGATAAGCTCTATATTCTCCCTCTGTCTATTTGTCTCATCCTCAATAGCCTTTGCAATCTCCGCATCAAAATCCTTTACTTCATCAAAAGAAAACATAATAAAAATCCTCCTGCTAAATTATTTAATATCATCAATAGCCTTGCCAATATCGTTTCTCATATACTTGTTTTCAAAATCAACCCATGATACTGCTTCATATGCATTTTTTCTAGCTTCTTTTAAATCACTGCCTTTTGCTGTGATACCAAGCACCCTGCCGCCATTTGTCACAATGCCTTCATCAGTCTTTTTTGTACCTGCATGGAATACATAATATCCATCTTTACCTTTAAAATTCTCAAGCCCTTTAATAAGTTTTCCCTTATCATAATGCTCCGGATACCCTGCTGATGCAAGTATAACACATACAGCTGCATTATCTTCAAATTCAAGCTCTATCTCATCAAGCTTTCCATCTATACAAGCATCTATTACATCTATTATATCGTTCTTCATACGTGGCAAAACTACCTGTGCTTCCGGATCGCCAAATCTTGCATTATACTCAAGAACACGAGGGCCTTCTTCTGTCATCATAAGTCCCACAAATAATATACCAACAAAGTCTCTTCCTTCTGCTTTCATTGCATCCATAGTAGGCTTATAAATCTTTTCCTCACAGAATTTTTTAATTTCATCTGTATAGAAAGGACTTGGAGAAAATGTACCCATACCACCTGTATTAAGCCCCTCATCTCCATCTTTTGCCCTCTTATGGTCCTGTGCACTTGTCATAGGCTTAATATTTGTGCCATCGCAAAAACACAGAACAGAAGCTTCACGCCCTGTCATAAAATCCTCAATTACAATGGTATCTCCAGCTTCACCAAACTGTCTGTCAAGCATAATCGTTGCAACACCAGCCTCTGCCTCCTGAAGATTATTGCATATAAGTACACCTTTGCCAAGTGCAAGACCGTCTGCCTTAAGCACAATAGGAAAATTGGCATTTTCAAGATAGAGAAGTGCCTCTTCTGGAGAATTAAATGTTTCATAATTACATGTAGGAATATCATACTTTTTCATAAGGTCTTTTGAAAATTTCTTGGAACCTTCTATTATTGCAGCATTTTTGCGTGGACCAAAAACTCTAAGTCCCCTTTCTTCAAATACATCAACTATTCCCCCCACAAGCGGATCGTCCATTCCTATAATAGTTAAGTCAATATTATTTTCCTGTGCAAAATCAGCAAGCTTATTAAATTCCATCGCAGAAATATTTACACATTCTGCAATTTCAGCGATACCCCCATTGCCGGGAGCGCAGTATATTTTGTCCACTCTCTTGCTCTTTGAAACACTCCATGCAATAGCATGTTCACGCCCTCCGCTTCCAATTATCAAAACCTTCATTTCGCTAATCCTCCTTTATATGCGCAATATTTCCATCTATATAAACTTTTCCTGCGCCTATCAAATCAATAGCTTCTGGCAAAATCTTCCATTCTGCCTCTTCCATAACTCTTTTCTGCAATATTTCAGGTGTGTCTCCTTCAAGCACATTTACAGCTTTCTGTAAAATTATTGGTCCATTGTCAGCCTTCTCATCAACAAAATGTACAGTTGCACCTGTAACCTTATTACCTGCGGCAAGTACGCTTTCATGTACTTTGATTCCATAATAGCCCATTCCGCAGTGAGCCGGAATAAGCGATGGATGTATATTGATAATCTTATTTTTATATTCCTTAACCATTTTCTCTGGAATAATAACAAGGTATCCTGCAAAAACAATTAAGTCAACATCATGTTTACGAAATGTATCAATCATTGCGTCTGCAAATTTATCCCTGTCTTCGTATTCCTTAACACCTATATAATAAGAAGGAATACCTGCTTTTTTTGCACGTTCAAGAGCATATGCATCTTTTTTATTGCTTATAACTACTTTTATTTCCGTATTCTTAATCACGCCTGATGCAATACTGTCTATAATTGCCTGCAAATTAGTGCCGCCTCCTGATACACAAACTGCAATTTTTAGCATAACTATCCTCATTTCTGCGCCGCTTTCTGCGTATAATACAATGTTTGTGCAAGCAACGCACAGTCACAAACTTGTAAGTCAAACATGCTCTAGCTTGTTAAGAATTTATTTTTCACTATTTTAATCATGTCATATTAGATTAATTAAGTGTAACACCTTTATCACCATTTACAATCTCGCCTATAATAAAGCCCTTCTGACCTGACTCATTAATGCATTTAATTGTGCTGTCTGCATCAGCCACATCTACTGCAAGCACCATGCCAATACCCATATTGTATGTATTATACATTATGCTTTTTTCAATATTCCCATCTTTTGCAAGCATACTAAAAACAGGAGGTACTTCATATGAATCTATCCTTACATTTGCATGTACGCCGTCATGAAGCATACGTGGAATATTTTCATAGAAACCGCCGCCTGTAATATGGCTGCAGCCTTTTATCTTAATACCACTCTCTTTAATTGTATGCAGTGCTTTAACATATATAATAGTAGGCTCTAAAAGAATCTCTCCAAGTGTCTTTCCTCCAAGTGCTTCATACTGCTTATCAAGAGAATTTCTATTTATATCAAAAACCTTACGCACAAGCGAAAAACCGTTGCTGTGTATTCCCGAAGAAGCAATTCCCACAAGAACATCGCCTGCTTTAATATCTTTTCCGGTAATCATATCCTTTTTGTCTACAATACCTACTGCAAATCCTGCAAGGTCATATTCATTTTCAGGATAAAAGCCCGGCATCTCCGCAGTTTCACCACCAATAAGTGCAGCACCTGACTGTCTGCACCCTTCTGCAACTCCACTTACTATAGAAGCTATCTTTTCAGGCTCATTCTTTCCACATGCAATATAATCAAGGAAAAATAACGGTTCACCACCTGCACATGCTATATCATTTACACACATTGCTACACAGTCAATACCCACCGTATCATGCTTGTCCATTTCAAAAGCTAACTTTAGTTTAGTGCCCACACCATCAGTTCCAGATACCAGCACAGGCTCTTCCATCCCCTTAAATGAATTCATGGAAAAAGCTCCCGAAAAACCACCTATATCAGTAACAACCTCACTTCTCATCGTCCCTGCAATATGCTTTTTCATAAGTTCAACAGCCTTATAGCCTGCTTCAATATCAACACCTGCTTTTTTGTAATCCATCAATGCCTCCATTCTGCCTAAGTATGCTTTACTAAATAGCTGTTACTTTAGGCAAATAAATATTAATGCCAAAATTTACTTAATTGTAACACAAAGAAATATATTTGTCATTTAAAATTTTTTATACACTTACCATTACATTATTAATTTTATTTATACATTGCACAAAAATCATAAGATAATTCAGGTTATCATCTGACAGTAACTTCATTATACCATTATTATAAGAAAAAAGCTTTACTTTTAGAGCGTGTTTTATCCAATTTTCATACATTTTCTCTCATTATCTTATCCCCATCACTATAAAGTATCACAGCTCCCACATCTTTTGTAGAAATATATCTGCTTCCCACCTTCTCAAGCCTTTCTAAAAGCTCATTATGCGGATGTCCATAACTATTATTTTTCCCACATGATATTATCGACAAAGTTGGTGACACCTTTTCTAGAAAATTATCAGGTGTTGAATTCTTTGAACCATGATGTGCAACTTTTAAAACATCATATTTGTTTGAGATTTCAGCTAAGACATTCAAAAGAGCATTTTCTCCCTCCCCTTCTATATCTCCTGTCAAAAGATATGATGTCTTTCCAAATTTTACACTTAATACAGTGGAATATGCATTAGCTGAATTGGCTTCAAAACCCGCCATTGGATGAAGGCACAACATACTAAAATCTCCTTCTTTAATTATATTCCCCTGTTCAATATAATGTACATTTACTTCATTACTGTACGCAAGCTTCACAATCTTATAATATCTTTCATCCTTACATTCATTTGAAGGATTGGGTACTAAAAGATTTTTAACTTTAATTGAGCCACCTGACTGCTCAAGTATCTCAAAAAGTCCTGATATATGATCACTGTCAGCATGAGTCATAATCATATAATCAATTTTATTTATGCCATTGTATTTTAAATATGGAATTATTCTGTATTTCCCCACCTCATCCACGCTGCTGCTACCTCCATCTATAAGATATACTGTACCACAATTATTTCTAATAAAAATACAGTCACCCTGTCCAACATCAAGAAATGTCATTGTAAGGCCTGTTTCTTTTGGAGTATATATTAGAATCAAAAATGAAAAAGCAAGTGCTATTATTAAAAGCATCCTTGATACTAACAAAAAATTATTTTTAATAACAGAGCTTACATTCTTTAAAACATGACTGCCATCACAAACAAACAATAAAATATGCCGGTTCCAATTTACAATTAATATCACCGCTGCAATCAGTAAATAATACAAAACAATCTGCCAAATTTGGGGCTTTCCTGTAATCACCATATGATATGGCAACTTTGATGCCGTATTGCAGACATATTCATAAAAATTAAGTATAGCATGCGCACCGCCAAGTATAAAAGAGCCTGCCGGAAAAAAGATTATACCAATTAGTCCTCCCGCCGCAGCAAGCAGTACGAGAAGCGATGCAAGTGGCAGTATTACTATATTTATAAAAACTGAATAAAGTGGAAATTCATAATAAAAATAAAGAATTACAGGAAGTATTGAAAGTTGTATAGAAAGACTTACAAGAAATGTTTCTTTTATTTTATCCAGAAGTAAATATAAAACATATTTAAGATACCTTCTAAAAAACGATTTATTGTAATATGAAAAATAAATCTTTATAATATAAACACAGCTATTGTGTCCCTCTAAATAAAAAAATGCATATGCCAGATAGAGTAAAAAACAGTGTTTCTGTGTTTTTATAAATATATTAATAATCCTTTGGGAATGTGAACGCAGCGCACAAATAGTATCAGAATTTCTTACATCCATATTATCAAAAATATTACTGATACTGTTAAAAAAACTTTTATCAAGTTTTCTTTTATATCTTACAAACTCCTGAATATATTTTCTGCCTTTTAGTTTACTACCTTTTGAATTATTGTTGTTCTTTGCATCATTTTTTAAATTATGCATTTTCATGCTGTCATCACTGCAAAACATCTTTTTAAATGCAGGAAGAATTACTGCAATTCCTAAAATTGCTCCAAATGATAATAGAAAACTGCATGAATATATTGCATAAGGTTTTAAAAGCATTATTATTACTGCACTAAATCCTGCTGCTGAAAGCATATCATAACTTCTATGTACAACTTGTGCCATAAGCATAACTATCATCATTATAACAGCTCTTAATGTGGATATGCCAAAACCTGTCATATAACCATAAGCATACAAAAATACAATCGCTGCGCCTGCTGATATTTTTTTAGGTATGTATAATGT
>CAMWXG010000144.1 GCA_947178155.1 uncultured Lachnoclostridium sp. | reverse complement strand
AATTATTTTTTTGAAAAACATATTGATGCCAAATATTTTGAAAAGGAGTATGATTTATTATGGAAAATACTATTATAAAAACTTATGAAGATATTATTGTCAGAAATATTAATTGTGGAAAGTATAAAAGTAAAAAAGACGCCTTGCAGCTTATAAAGTATATTAGTGGAAACAGCAATGTTTCAGAAAATAAAAAAACTGTACGATATATTGGAGGATATGGTATTCCATTTTATGACTTTAACAAATGCTATCACTCTATGTACATTATAAAAAGCCAATATGGAAAAACAGGTGAACATCTCCGTTGTATGTACCATCTTATAATTTCATTTCCAGAATATATCAAAGATGCAAACACCATAAAATTAATTTCTATTGACATATGCCAATACATATATCAACAGGGTTTTCAATGCTTATATGGTGTTCATGAAGATACAGAAAAACTCCATATACATATAGCTGTAAACAGCACTAATTTTATGACTGGACAACAGGCTCACTTTTCAGATAGTGAACTATATACCATTAGACCAAATTTACAAAAAAAGGCATATGTAATATTAAAAGCAAATGGTTACTAAAACATTTTAGCTGCCAAGTCACCACAATAGAATCTTATAGTCCAACTTACAGACATGCCAAATTTTAGTAAAAATTAATCCCTAAAGGACTATACTGATACACTTGTATATATCATTTAATTCAGTACCTTTAGGGATTATACACTTTTAAGCAGCCTGCAGAATTTATTTTCTTTTGGGACATACTTTCTATGTTCCAGCAAACAGAATAGTATCAGCAAAATAAATCAACACATCTGAAACAATTTATAATACCTTAATATTATTCTGATATACTAATCAGGTAATATATCAACACATAACCTATCTGAATAACAGTCAAGCAATTCATCAATATCAGTCCATGTTGATGCTGCTATGTATTCATGGGTAAGATAATACTGCCAGAGTTCTGCCAATGGATGGCTTGTATCCTTAAGGCTTTCTACAGCTTTTCTATTTATATTTTCTTTCCATTCAAAATATTCAGATACACAACTATAAAATTTAATTTTATTGCAAGATGCAAAAATTTCCTTTTTATCCTTTTCAAGCATACTGTAATAAAAAAGTTTATATTCATCAAGAACCCTTTCGATAAGATGCTTCATATCTTCTGTACAGTCTTTTTTTCTACTTATTCTCTGTTTCATTAATAACACTCTCCTTTATTATTTGACTAATGTATTGTATAACACAATATACCTATACCAGTATTACATATATTATCTTTTTGTACCATTAACTAATACAACTAAAGTAAGGCAACAGGAATGTCCCGTTGCCTTATTTAAAATAACCAGATGCTTTACAATTTTAAATATCTTTCTGCAGTTTTAACTCTTCTATTTCAAGTATTACAGGCTGCATTATTTTAACATCTTCCTGCCAATTTCTCCATTAAACTATCAAATTCAGATATTTCCTATAATTGCAAGTATTTTTCAGCATCACTTTCTGTAAGATTGTATTTTTCCATAATTATTGTTTTAATTTCATCATTACTATTCAAACTGCGTAGGATTTCTACTGCACCAAGTATTCTGCCTTTTTCCAGCCCTTCTGCTACTCCCTCTGTTTTAGCCTTCTTCTCTAATTCCATTATTGTAGGCTGCATTATTTTTAACATCATTTCACCCATTTTAACATCTCCTCTCAGTTCTTCAATTAAACTGCTATTGGCATTTAAAGTTACTTCAAGTATTGCTTCCACAAGTTCTCTTTCGTATTCATCAGAAATTTCTTCTGATTTTTCAATAAGTTTTCTCATATTGTCTTTTTCCATTTTATCTGTTAAAGCTTTAACCCACATATGTTCTTCTGGCTCCAGTTCCTTAGCAACAATTAACTGTGCAGGAAATGGAGATATTCCATGTATATAGTATATACCCATATATGGCATGGTAACTTTTATATTATTATTTTTAAAATACCTGAAAAGTTTTTCCGGTTTGGTTTCCCTTACAAGTGATATAGTAACATCACTCGCATTTATTTCATTAGTTGTTTCCCCATAAGATTTATATAAACAGGCATAACCCATTACCTTATAAAAGGTATTAATATTAAGGCTATCCTTAGGAGATTTGTATTCCATTATGTTATGTCCTTTGAAAATCTTTCCTATTTCATTATGAAGTTCCGCATACGGTTCTTTTTTTATTACGAGCAAGTCTATTTCAAGTGGTTTTATGTTCAAATTATGCTCACTTTCAAAATACAAGTTTTCCCTATCTTCTTTAAACTCCATGCCCATTGCTGCAACAAAACCCGGATGCCATTGTATTTTTGTATCTTCCATATATTTTCTCCTCGCTATAATTAATATAACACAAACAGACAGTTTGTAACAGTCTATTTTACATAAAACACTGCCTGTCTGTGCGAAAATATCTGTTACTTATACTACATTCCTGTATATACCAGTTATTAAAGTGTGATAATATGTCATGCTGCTCCTTCTGTTTTTGTTCTGGAAAGAGCAGACATTACCCTCTTATAAATTTCATCTGACATATTTTCAAGACTTCCAACTTTGTATCTTTTCTTTACCTCTTCTTCTGTTACTCCTGTTCTTGCAAGTTCTTTTTTAAGTGAAGCCATCTGCGTTGCAGAA
This sequence comes from uncultured Lachnoclostridium sp., assembly GCA_947178155.1. Lineage (GTDB taxonomy): Bacteria > Bacillota > Clostridia > Lachnospirales > Lachnospiraceae > Butyribacter. The sequence goes on along the minus strand of CAMWXG010000144.1, from coordinate 3,938 downwards.
ACACCATGTATACTGTTATCAGTCCCAAGGACATAGACTACTTTACATTTTTCATTTATTATTGAAAGCCCACTTATTTCACGCTCTTTATTATATGAAATAGTTGCAACTGAAAAATTGTCATTACAGCAAAATTTACTACCACGCTCCTGTATTTCTGTTCTTCCTGCTGGTATCCATATAAAAGGTGCTGTATATAGTTCTCTTCCAATTCCCCAATTAAAACATGCACGTTTAAAAGAATCTGATGCTTGTGACTTCTCCTTCTCTTTTTCTAATTTGCCAATATTTCCTACATCCTGTTTTGAAACCCATACTCCGGTTTCTTTATCAAAAACTTCCACTGTACAATAAAGATTCCCATCAATACATTGATGACTTCTTTTCCAACCAAATATGCCAAACGTTTCATCAAGTATCCTCTGGTCTACTCTTGCATCTTTATATAGCAAAAGACTTACTCCGTTCTTATTTATTGTTGCCACTCTGCACTCAATTTCATCTGCCCTTAAAAGGCGTATTGCTGTATCTGCCATATACATACCTCCATTATAATTTTAAAAATAAAAACGCCAGATTAACTGACGTTTTTATTTCTTAATATTTGTATCAATTAACAAAACCATATAATACCATTCAACCAATCCTTTTATACCGCTTTAACTAGAAATCTCCTACTTCTGACAGTATTTAAAAACCTTTCATAAACTTCTGGCATTTCTGCTTTAAGCCTTTTTGTATCTATTCTACTGCTGGTACTGTTTTTTCAAGAAACAAGAAAACTTTCATTTTCTGCATATTCTGCTTCATTCATATAAGCTTTTATTTCCTGTTCTATCTTTTTCTTTTCTGTATCAAGCTGACTTATAAGACCTGTTATTTCTTCTCTTCTGTGAAGTTTTTCATCAAAACCTGCAAGCGGTATTGAAAGTTCTTCTCTACTTTCTGCAAAATGCCTGTTTATAAAAGCTTCTGCTGCATCTGAACCGTCTGGTTCTGGCATTACTCTTTTCATTACATTATGCTTCCAGAAATTTTCTTCAATCCTTATAAGAGATTGTATTATTTCTTCATCACGCTCAAGTTTTATATACTTAAATTCCCTACCATATACCATAACAGCTATGTACCATGATTTTGCACCAAGAACTGCCATATAATGATAGCATTGCATAATATAATGTGCTGGTATTTTCCCATCTTTCCATTTTTCTGCGCTGTAAGGACTTGCTGTCTTACATTCAAGACCTGTTATACCATTTTCCCTTCCAATAACAACCCTGTCTACATCTGCTATCATAAAAGGATATTCCACGCTTGCATACATCATATTGGCACGCCTGACCTTTAAACCTGATGCCTCCATAAACCTTCTTGCAACATAATCTTCCAAATCCCTGCCTTCACGCATTGCCTCATTATCAGGTACTCCTTCATCCACACTTTCACTTATTTTTGAAGCATACACTTCCAATGATGATACATAAGGATTTAAACCACATACTGCACCTGCATCTGAACCGCCTATACCATTTTTCCTTAATCTAAGCCATTCCTGTCTTTCCATATTTTTTGTCTTTGCAATTATATTGTACATATTTCATATCCTCCCTATAAAATAACCCTTTCATTATCATCTTCGCTTAAAACTGACAATTCATGTTTTCTATAATCATAATAATACAAGTTGTTTGACAATATTTCATCTCTTGCCACACATATGCTATTAGCTTCTCTAAGCATTTCCTCTAAATCTTTTAAATTATATAAGCCATTATCACAAATAATTATAAATTCATGAATACTTGAAGGTATAAGAAAAAGGTTTGTACCTTTCTTTTCTGCAAACTGCTTCAATACTTCTGGATACAATATTGCTTCTGCACCATATATCTCATTTTGGTTTGTCAATACCATAAACTCTTCTTTAATGCCAGAAATATCATTACCTGCCATTTGTATATATTCTACTGCCATATTTAAGAGCTTACTTATTAATTCTCCTATTGGACATAATTCCAAAGGAAATAGTTTCATTGTATTTTCCAACGCATACTTCAAAATTTCCTTTTCGTTCCATCCAAAATCCACGCACCTGCTTTTTGTAACTTTAACCTTTGCTATACTTCCAGCATCATTTGATAAAAGCACATAAAGCACTTGTGAAAGACCAATACAATCTGAATGTACTGCATCACTAAGTAAATCTTTATTCTTGTCTTTATTAATTAATTGCAAGAAAAGTCTTTCTTTTACCCATTCTTTTTCAGAAATATGTGCCGCAACAGTTCCATTCTCAATAATAAAATCTTTCATATTGTAATATTCTTCAATAAGCATATCTGCCAACTCTGTAATTGTGTATTCTCCTGAAGAATACTTATCATAAAAATCTTCAAGATAAAAACTTGGTGAAATATTATTTGCACTATTGACTATTATAATAGCATACAGTTTTCCTATATTAATTTTCTCTATAATATGCATTTCTGCTCTGTATTCTTCGCTCATTCTGCTGTTTATAACACCACTTATTTTTTGTGCAAACAATTCAATATCCTTCATAATTCATTCCTCCATTCATATTATTGATATATTTTTATGCTGCCATTACAAGCTTATAAGCTTTATCAGTTACAGGATTTCCTTCCATTGTCTTATTAAATAGAGTTTCCCTGTAATTTCTTGTTTCGCGTAATGGTTTTGAATGCGTTGCAAAATCGGATACCGCATTTATAAATCGGTATCCGTTCTTTGGCATATCCTTTAAATCTGGTGCATATTTATAACGCATCATTATATCCTCACGTTGTTTCAGTACATTCTTCTCTACTATCTGTGATGCATCATCCGCAATAGGCAGTAGCATAGAAACATATTCATTCATTGCAGCATCTGTCACTTTTTTCCTTGAAAGCACATCAAACGCTTTTCCAAGCCCTGACATATATTCTTCTGCCCTATACATGGTTTCTTTTGTATCTTCAAACTTTGCAGCAATATCGCCAGTATGATTCACTGACCATATACGGCTTGCAGTATCAAGTGCAAGATTTAATGTGTTATTGCATACTACCCTTACAGGTGTCATTGCAATCTTTATAGCACCTGAACCATCATGTGCATTTGAGAATACAAGGTATGGCATAATATACTCGCCTTGTATAATGTACTTTTCAGGAAGCCTTGCAAGAATCCATGTCTTCCTGCCTCCCATAAGACTACCTGCTGTTTCATAACGCACACCTTGACCAAGAAGACCATCTGTAAATGCAAAAGCCTCTCTATTCTGCACTACTTTATAACGATTAGTCACAACACCAAGCACTGAACCGTCAAAATCTCTTACGTTGGCATAATAGCCTTTAATTTTAATGCCATCCTGTGTAAATATCGGTTTTTGTACAACATCCCAGTCAAGACCTGCTGCAATAAGAGCTTCCCTTGAATCAGGAGCCTGCTCTACCATTGTACCAAGCCCATGCCATGGCTTTTCTCTCCCTGTAAAAAACATTGTTTCAACTTTTGCTGCCATTACTTTTCATCCCCTTTCTTTTTAGCCATTGCTTCCATAAAGGACATTAAAGTTACAATTCCACTTGCTGTTTCCTTCAGTACCTTCCATGCGATTTTTCCTGTTTTGAATAAAACGTTTTTCATAAAAATCTCCTTTCTGTAATAAACATACTGTTACAAGGGAATAATATATAATTGAAATTACAGAAAACGCAAAAAAAGGAAACCAAAAGTTTATTAAAATCAATAAACTTTTGGTTTCCTACATAATTTTCAAAACATTAAATATATAATTTTTTAGCCAAATACAAACTTTTATATAATTTTTCTGAGTTTTGAAATTAAAAGTTATAGTGCTTTTGGGATTGTAATACTCTTTAAGCTTTTAACAAAAAAAATAGTTTAAATCATGTTTCTTTATA
>CAMWXG010000143.1 GCA_947178155.1 uncultured Lachnoclostridium sp. | reverse complement strand
ATTTGAGGATGTTTAATAATTGTTATTTTGAGAATGTATTTTATAATGACTAATCATATTATGAAATGAAAGTGTCATTTTTCCATTAACAGTTGAAATACTGATTATATTGTGAGCATAAGAAACTGAATCCTTTTAAGGCTTTGGCTGTACAATCCCTGTACAATACGCAATATTGCCAGTGCTATCTTCTCTAATATCTGCATGTTTTGGCACATGTTTTTTCTACTGTTATATTGTAATCATACTTAATAGACAGTATGAAAAGCATATGCAGATAGCACATGCCTTTTCTTTTTTGCTAAATATTCAGCAAATCGGCAATTTCCGAGAAGTTGATAAGCAAATCATCATAGATATTGACCTTGATTGTGGAATCAAAGGAATACTGGATGTTCAGCATATTACCCTCGAAGTAGTTGACAGTTACTGTTTTGCGGCGCGGATCTACAATCCAATACTCACGTACTCCACAATTTTTGTAGTAGTAGAGTTTGCGGACATAATCATCTGCTAGATTACTGGGAGAAATAATTTCAATGATAAAATCTGGAGCACCGTTGCACCGTTTTTGGTCCAACTTGTCTTTATCACATACAATCATGATGTCAGGTTGGACAATGGTAAGTGGGGTATCATTCAATTTTACATCAAATGGGGCATGAAATACCCGGCATGGCCAATTTTTGCTTTTGAGATAGGTGTTGAGTATAGTCAAAAGTTCCATGGAGATTGTCTGGTGATCCTGGGACGGACTGACCATATCAAAGACAATGCCATCAAAGACTTCTACCCTTTTTTCCTCTGGAAGAGCCTCGTACTGCTTCAGAGTGATTGTTTCCGGCTGTGGTTTTAATGCTGGCATGGGTATCACTTCCTTTCGTTTGGTATGTTACTATTATACAACGTTTGAGAAACTTTTGCAGTCAAAAAAATATAAAATGTAATCTAAAAAGTGTAAAAAGTGCTTGGTAACATAATGTAAAAGGTGTAATATGTAATCGCAAACAAAAGGCGGTATCGGGGAAAGAAAACAAAGATTTGGCTCAACATCTGGATATTACAAAACAGATTCTTAGCAATAAATTTAACAGGGGGGAGTTGCAAAGTTGTAAATAAAAAATTCTTGACAAAGAAAATATTTGTGATAAAATCTTTTTAACGATTATAAATAACTGAGAAGAGCAATGATGAGGAGGAGTACATACTATTCCGGATGAGCAGAGAGAAAGTGGCTGGTGAAAACTTTTATGATGGTAGTATGGAAGTAGCCTTTGAGCTTTGGATTGAACAGATTATTCTTATTAGATTCCAACGGAGATTCCCACCGTTATCAGGGGAAGCGATATCGGAGCTGTATTAGCTGCTCCCGTATTGTAATGAGTGCAGAAGTATTTTCTGAATATAGGTGGTACCACGGATATATTAATTCGCCCTAAGCATTTTGCTTAGGGCTTTTTTAGTGTATAGGAAATTGCTCCAAATAAAAGGGTACAACATCCAGAAAATTGATTTGCAAATTTTTTTAGCAAAGCTGCTGAAATTATGCAAGAGAAATTTTTTATTAATATTTAAAATAAGATTTTATGATTATGGAGGTATCTATGGATAAGAAATATGATTTTCAAAAGACTGAAAATGAGTTAAAGAAATTTTGGAAGGAGAAAGAAATTTATAAGTATCAAAATGGAAAGGATAAAAAGATTTTTTCTATTGATACTCCTCCTCCAACTGTAAGTGGAAAATTGCATATAGGTCATGTATTTTCATATACACAGGCAGAGATGATTGCAAGGTTTAAGCGTATGCAGGGATATGATGTCTTTTATCCATTTGGTTTTGATGATAATGGTCTGCCTACAGAACGTTTAGTTGAAAAAGATGAGAAGATACGTGCAAATATGCTGCCAAGAAGTGAATTTCGGGCAAAGTGCATGAAGACTATTGAGAAATATGAAATTGATTTTAAAAATCTTTGGAATAGATTAGGTTTTAGTATAGATTGGAATTTGCAGTATCAGACAATATCAGATTTAGCACAGAAAATATCACAGAAATCGTTTATTGAATTGGCAAAGAATAAGAAAGCATATATAAAAGAATCTCCGGTTTTGTGGTGTACAGAATGTCAAACATCCATTGCACAGGCAGAGCTTGAAACAAAAGAATGTATGACAACCTTTAATTATTTAAATTTTAATACACCAGTTGGAAATCTGCTTATTGCAACTACCAGACCAGAATTGCTTGCAGGCTGTGTATGTATTTTTGTACATCCAGATGATGCAAGATATAAAGAATATATAAGAAAAAGCGCAAAGGTTCCATTATATGATTTTGAAATTCCTATATTGACAGATGAAACAGTTTCTATGGACAAGGGAACTGGAGTGGTAATGTGTGCAACATTTGGTGACGCAGCAGATGTGGAATGGTATAAGAAGCATAATTTGCCATATAAAAAGATTGTTATGCCAGATGGAACAATTAATGAAGAGATATCTTTTATCGGTGGAATGAGTATAAAGAGGGCAAGGGAGCGTATTATAGAGCTTTTGTGCGAAAAAGGACTTTTAGTAAAGCAGGAAGAAATTAACCATATGGTTGCGATTCATGAGCGATGTGGAAATGATGTAGAATTTATTCCATCTAAACAATGGTATATTGATGTATTATCAGAAAAAGAAAGATTTTTAAAGGCGGCAGATGAGATAAAATGGTATCCTGAATATATGAAGAATCGATATAAGATATGGGTAGAAAATTTAAAATGGGATTGGTGCATTTCAAGACAAAGATATTTTGGCGTTCCATTTCCTGTTTGGTATTGTAAGAATTGCAAGAAGCCTGTATTTGCAGAAAGTGAACAGCTTCCTGTAAATCCTATGGAAAGCAAACCTTTAGCCTCATGTGACTGTGGCTGTAAAGAATTTATTCCAGAGGAAGCTGTTTTTGATACATGGGCTACATCTTCTGTTACTACGCTTATTAATTCAAGATATGGAGAGGAAGATGACATTACTGATAAGATTTTTCCAATGGGAATGAGATGTCAGGCACATGAGATTATTCGTACATGGGCATTTTATTCGATTGTAAAAAGTTTGTATCATACTGGACAAATTCCGTGGAAAGATATTATGATTAGCGGATTTGTATTAGCAAAGCCGGGTGAAAAAATAAGCAAGTCAAAAAGTAATGATACAAATTCACCAATGGCATTAATAGAAACACATTCTGCTGATGCTGTCCGTTACTATGCTGCAAACAGCAAGCTTGGAACAGATATATATTTTAGTGAAGATGATCTTAAGGTCTCAAAAAGATTTATAAATAAATTGTATAATGCATCCAAATTTGCAATAATGCAGATGAAAGATTTTGTAAAGCCAGTAAATTACGATGAAGCAAATTTAATGGCTGTTGACAGGTGGATTTTACAACGTGTAAATCAGACGACGATTAAGGCAATAAGCCTTCTTAATGAATATGAGATAGGTCAGGCAAGACATGAAATTGACAATTTATTTTGGAAGGATTTTTGTGATTATTATATAGAGATTGCAAAAGAAAGATTGTATCAGCCTCAAAAGCATGGTGAGAAAGAGCGGTATTCAGGTCAAATTGCAATATATAACAGCCTTCTTGGAATTTTAAAATTGTATGCAATTTACACTCCATATGTAACAGAATATATCTATCAGGATTTTTATAGAAAGTATGAAGAAGAGATATCGTTGCATCAGACAATTTGGAAAATAGAAAAAGAAGAAGGGATTTATCTTGAATTTGGTGAGCATTTAAAAGAAGTTATATTTGATGTACGAAAAAGTAAGACAGAAAAGCAAATGTCCATGAAAGATACAATTCCAGAGCTTATTATAACCTGTTCTGAAAAATTTAAGGACTTTTATGAAATGTCTAAAAAAGATATAATGGCATGTACAGGGGCTAAAGAAATCACAATTAATTGTGAGAAGATGTTTGAAAATAATTTTTAAACCTTCTTTACACTTTTTGGTAATTTTGATATGATTAAGTGTAATAATAAACTTAAATATTAACAATAGAGATGAATAAAATTAGCATGAATAAAAGGAGTTCTTTTGTGATATGGGAATATATCTGAAACCATAAAATGATGCGTTTCAAATGTCTGTATCGGATGATATTTATGTAGATAAAAGTGAAATAATAATAGTCTTTGCAAAAGGAAGAAAAATAAATGAAAAAATATATAATGGCTCTGGATCAGGGAACTACAAGTTCACGATGTATTTTATTTGACCGACAGGGCAATATCTGCAGTATGGCGCAGAAAGAATTTAGTCAGATTTATCCAAAACCCGGCTGGGTAGAGCATAATCCAATGGAAATCTGGTCCTCACAATTATCGGTTGCAAAAGAAGCGATTTATAAGATAGGAGCAGCAGAAAATGATATTGCAGCAGTTGGTATTACAAACCAGCGTGAAACAACAATAGTTTGGGACAGTAAAACAGGTATACCTGTTTATAATGCTATTGTGTGGCAGTGCAGAAGGACAGCAGAATGTGTTGAAAGACTTGTGGAACATGGTCTTTCTGATTATGTGCATAAGACAACAGGATTGATTCCTGATGCCTATTTTAGTGCATCTAAAGTTGCATGGATTTTAGATAATATAGAAGGGGTGAGAGAGAGGGCAGAGAATGGAAATCTGCTATTTGGCACAGTTGATTCATGGCTGATTTGGAATCTTACAAAAGGGAAAGTACATGTAACAGATTATACAAATGCTTCAAGAACAATGATGTATGATATCCATAAACTTTGTTGGGATGAAAAAATATTGGAATATTTTCGTATTCCTGAGTCTATGCTGCCTAAGGTACTGCCATCCAGTCACATTTATGGCTATACAGATGAAAGTTTATTGGGAGAAAGCATACCAATAGCAGGAGCTGCAGGAGACCAGCAGGCGGCATTGTATGGTCAATGTTGCTTTGGGGCGGGAGATGTAAAAAATACCTATGGAACAGGCTGTTTTATATTAATGAATACAGGGGAGCAGGCGATTATTTCCGAAAATGGTTTGCTCACAACAATAGCTGCAGGCACACAAAACAGGCTTCAATATGCTTTAGAGGGAAGTGTTTTTGTTGCGGGAGCAGGTGTACAATGGCTTCGTGATGAAATGGGAATAATAAAAACTGCTTCTCAGTCTGAAGAATATGCTTTATCTGTAGAAGATACAAATGGTGTTTATATTGTTCCTGCATTTACCGGATTAGGTGCACCATATTGGAATCCATATGCGAGAGGTACGATTGTAGGAATTACAAGAGGGTGCAATAAAGAGCATTTTACTAGAGCAGTTTTGGAATCAATAGCTTATCAGACGAATGATATTTTGGAGGTTATGGAAAAAGAATCAGGTGTAGATATAACTGCCTTAAAAGTGGATGGAGGCGCTTCCATGAATAATTTTCTTATGCAGTTTCAGGCTGATATAAGAAATACTAATGTGCTTCGTCCGAAATGTGTAGAAACAACGGCTTTAGGAGCTGCTTATTTGGCAGGAACTGCAGTAGGGTATTGGAAAAATACAGAAGATATTCGCAGTAATTGGTCACTTTCAAAAACTTTTTCGCCTTGTATTACAGATGCAGTAAGAGATGAACAGATTATGGGCTGGAAGAGAGCAGTAAAATGTGCTCTTGGATATTGTGGAAGTGTGTAAGGTTTGAAGATTGAGAAAGAATGGAGGATTTATATGAGAAATGATTTATATTACAGGTCAGCAGACAAAACTACAAGGATTCATGCAGTAGAGTGGATACCAGAAGGAGAGATTAAGGCTGTCCTGCAGATTAGTCATGGTATGGTTGAACATATAAAGCGTTATGACAGGTTTGCAGAATATCTGAATAAATTTGGATTTTATGTAGTTGGAAATGACCATTTAGGACATGGTGAGTCTGTGGCAAGAGATGATTTGCATGGTTATTTTAAGCATCCAAACGGCAACAAATGTGTAATTAGAGACATTCATCATTTGCGTATACTAACAGAAAGAAAATATCCTGATGTTCCTTATTTTATATTGGGGCATAGCATGGGTTCTTTTTTAATAAGACAATACATCATGTTGTTTGGAAAAGGTTTGTCAGGTGCTGTTATTATGGGTACAGGAAAAAAGCCTGATGCAGCATTGTGTTTTGGTAAGTTACTTTGTAAGATAATGGCACAATTTAAGGGTTGGGATTATCACAGTAAATTTATTGACAATCTTGCATTTTCTTCAAACAATAAGAAATTTGAGCCGGCACGTACAGATAAAGACTGGCTGACAAAAGATGAAACTATAGTTGATGCTTATATAAAAGATAAAATGTGTTCATTTACCTTTACGCTCAATGGATTTTATAATCTGTTTCATAGTATTCAATTTGTGCAGAAACGTAAAAATATTAACAGGATTCCTAAAGATTTGCCACTTTTGCTGATAGCAGGAGGGGATGATCCGGTAGGTGACTTTGGAAAGGGTGTGAGATCTGTATACAAATCATATAAAATTGCAGGGATTCGGCAGGTGGATATAAAAATTTATAAAAATGACCGCCATGAGTTATTAAATGAAACAGATTATAAGGATGTATATAAA
>CAMWXG010000142.1 GCA_947178155.1 uncultured Lachnoclostridium sp. | reverse complement strand
CAATCGAAATTTGTGGTTTTAAAAATTATTAGTAATTTTTTATTGTAAAGAAAGGTGGTTATTATGTATATTATTATTGGGGTTATACTTATTCCTGTAGGATTTTTGATGATTTTAAGTCCGGAAACTGTGATTCAGATTCAAGATTGTATGAAATATGATACTTATGTTGAACCAACAGAGAAGTATATTTTGGTTGTAAGAGTTGTCGGCGTTTTGGGAGTAATACTTGGAATAATTAGTATTCTTGCAGAGATTTTTTTGTTTTAGAAAATGTGTTATGATTTAAGAATGGATGTGAATTATGGGATTAAAAGAAAGAGAATATTTAAGAGATGAGAAAATAGATGGAGTTATCTATAATATGTCACCAGCGCCAAGTTTTAATCATGGGATTATTAATGGTAATATCTATACTATTATAAGACAGGGGCTTAAAGGAAGCATATGTCTTGTTTTCATGGAGAATTTAGATTTCAAATATCGTTCACAAATAAATGATGATTATGTGTGCCCTGATATTATGGTTATATGTGATAGAAAACATTTAAAGGGTGGTTCTTACAGTGGAGTGCCTAAATTTATTGCTGAAACATTAAGTCCATCAACGGCTAAAAGAGATAAGACAGAGAAAAAAGATATTTACGAAAAAGCAGGAGTAGAGGAATACTGGATAATTTCACCAAATGGAGATGTTGAGATTTACTATTTGGAAGATGGGAAGTATTTTTTAGAACAAAGTTATATATTAAATGATGATAAAGAAGATGATGAATACAATGCCAAAACAGAAATTTGCTTAAAAGCATTTCCTAATATAAAGCTTACTTTAGGAGAAATATTTGAAGGTATCCGTTTACCTTAATATAGTTTCAGGCAGGCTTGTAGGTGAAAAGTTTAGTTTTCACCCAGTCCTTCCATTACTTCCATAAGTTTTTGGTATGATTCATTACTGGCTGCTCCATATATAACCTGTAAATCACCATCACAATCCATAATTGCAACAATATTATCAGGGGCATTGCTGTAGAAACTTAAGTCCATATCCATCCAGCCATGAAGCATAAAAGGCTTTTCTTCAAGTTTTGACTTGATAATTTCAAGTTCTTCATCTTCAATCCAAAAGATGAAATCTTCTGGACCGTATTCAAAAGTAAATACTGCCTCGTAAGCAAGTGCTGCTTTTAAAAATTCACTGGTCGTATCTGTACATAATGTCCATTCGTTTTTATCCATATTTACATATACTGGAGGATCGTTTTTATCTAAGTCAGTTTTACGGATTCCGGCTCTGCAAACTCCTTGATTTTCATTTAACAGTATAAGGTAATCACTGTCTCTTAACCAATCCAATTCTTGAAATCCTTTGGGTTCTATCCAATAATCCTGAACATGATGAATTGCTACAGTACGACCTGCCTTTCTCCAAAAGTTTTCTACTACCTGAGGAAGTGCATTAAAATGATTTTTGACAAAATTAATTTCGCTTTCTTCATATCCATGAAGTTTATCTACGGCATATAATTGTTTTATCATTTCTAAATAATCCATTGCGTATTTGCTCCTTTTGATTTAATGCTGTATCTTAGTAAGTTGACTTTATTTTATAATAATAACATAAAGTTGCAGGTGTTTCAAATAAATATGTGCATTTAGTTCTGAAAGCACTGCCTGCTACGCGAAGTGAACAATAATACTAATATTGTTCACATTTGGCATATAAGTTCTCACAAAAATCCATATAAAAATTTGCGAATAAATAGTAATATTCAGATGTAAAGTTTGTTGAATAGAAAGGAGATAAATTATGTCGAGTAAAAAAAGGTTTTTATCTGTAATGGTGTTCATTGCTGTTTTTGGAATGATGTCAGTATTAGTTTTAAATGTCAGTTCTTATGCCTCAAACACAGATGATATGAAAAAAGTAGTGCTTAAGATTGGTAATGAGACAGTTACAAATAAAACTTATTCTTTGAAAAAAGGTAAAAAGGCAACTATTAAAGTGAGTGTTACTCCTCAAAAAGCAGTAAAGAGTGTTGTCTTTAAAAGCAGCAACAAAAATATTGCCACAGTTTCAGAAAAAGGTGTTGTGACTGCAAAAAAGGTTGGAACTGCAAAAATTTCTGTTATTGTCAAAGACAAAAATGGGAAAAATAAGAGTATGTGGATAAAAATAAAAGTTACAGGTAAAGCATCTACTGATGCAGAGCAAAGTAATGAGTCAACGGAAATGGAGGATCCAGAGCCAACTCCAATACCTAATCCAATAACAATTAAAGATCATATTATTGAATATGATTCAAATAAAATATATGGCAAAATTTACACACCGGAAAAAGAGGGTGTATATCCTGCTGTTATTATGTGTCATGGATATAATGGTGTAGGTACTGATTTTGTAAAAGAATGTACATATTTTGCACAGAACGGCTATATAGCATATGCGTTTGATTTCTGTGGTGGTTCAGGAAGATCGAAAAGCAGTGGTAAATCTACTGATATGACTATATTTACAGAAAAAGAAGATCTTATTGCTGTATTCAAGAATATAAGAGATTTGAGTAATGTAGATTCGGATAATGTATTTTTGCATGGTGGCAGTCAGGGAGGCCTTGTGGCAGCTCTTGCCGCAGAAGAGCTTGCAGATGAGGTAAAAGGACTTATGCTATATTTTCCTGCATTTAATATTCCATATGATTGGACTGATATGCATCCTGACATAGATAAGATACCTGAAGTTATTTCATGGTGGGGACTTGATTTGGGAAGAGAATTTGCAGTTTCATTACATGATTATAAGACATTTGAACATATTGGCTCATATTCAAAAAATGTATTGATTTTATATGGTGCAAATGATGCTATTGTAAAACGTTCATATATGGATAAAGCAAAAGAAATATATAAAAATTGTGAGTTGATAGTTTATGCTAATGAAGGTCATGGTTTTTCTCCTGCCGGAGTAGATAAGGCAAAAGAGGAATTACTTCAATTTATGCAAAAATCCTCGAATTTGACGTGAGTGTGAAAAGTAACTAAAAGTTTACTGATAAAGTTAATTGCTTTTTTCTTTGACATATTTTAACTTATGTGATATAATTTTGCTTTATCAGGAATTAATAAGAGTTAGAGCGTGTTTGAAAATGAATTTTCAAACACGCTCTAATTAACAGAGGTCATTAGCACAATGAGTTTATGCAGAGAGCAACACAAACATTAGAGGATTAATTATTATACTTACGGTGTGTGGCTCAGTTTGGTAGAGCGCTGCGTTCGGGACGCAGAAGCCGCAGGTTCAAATCCTGTCACACCGATTGCGAAGGATTTAAGATGATGTTGATATATAATATAAATCCTTGGCAGGGGCGCCGAAAGATGTTATATCTAATGGGTATAAGGTCTTTCGGTTATTTTTTTATCAAATAGTAAAGGGGATGAAGATTAATGATTAGTATTTGTCCATATTGTCACAATCATGAAATGGATAAGACTGTGTCAGAAAATAAAAAGATTGTAAAGTGTCCAAAGTGCGGCGGTGAGTGGGTTTCTAAGGGACTGCCGCTATTTGTTTTGACTGGATGCAGCGGGGTAGGGAAGACAACAACAGCAATGGAACTGCTTGGAAGAGATATTGACTTTATTGTACTTGATGCTGATTATTTTGTATTTATGCCAAGCAGTACCAGAGAAGAATGGGAAGCACATATAGAGAGGATGAATGAGATATCTGCTGACATTATGCAGTGTGGTAAGCCAGTATTATGGACTATGGCAGGTTGTATTGATAAGCTGCATGATAATTATTATGAGAGATTTTTTAATGGCATATATTGTCTTGCATTAGTCTGCGATGAGGACAAGCTTGAGAGTAGAATGAGAGAAGGCAGGAACATTCAGGATGAAAATTGGATTAATAGTTCAAAGGAATACAATAGATATTTATGCAGTAATGATAAGATAGGAGATGTTGGGATTGATAAGCTTGATATATCAGATTTAGATGTTTTGCAGGCAGCAGACAGAGTAAGTGAGTGGGTAGCTGGTATTTTCTTGAAAAAGCTTAGCATTTAGTTAACAAAAGTGAGAGGCAGTCAAATGAAGATTTTATTGGTAGAAGATGATATTGAAATTAGTAATATGTTAAAAAGTTTTCTGATGACAGAAAATTTTGAGGTAGTGACAGCTTTTGATGGAGAAAGTGCCTGCCGGAAATTTTTTGCAGATGAATACAGTCTGGTATTGCTTGACTTAATGATACCCAAAAAAAGTGGAATGGAGGTCATGAAAGATATCAGAGAAAAGAATACAGTTCCTATCATTATTATATCTGCTAAAGATACGGACTCTGATAAAACATTAGGATTAGGTTTAGGTGCAGATGATTATATTACAAAGCCGTTTTCAGTTACGGAAGTTCTGGCAAGAATAAAAGCCAATATAAGAAGAAATACACAGTATGTTATACAATCTGAAATTGAGGAAAGTGTTTTTAAGTGTGGAAGTCTTGTCATGAATACAAATGACTATTCTGTATTGAAAAATGAAACAAGGATTGAATTAACAGCGAAAGAGTTTGAGATTTTAAAGCTTTTAATGAAAAATCCGCAAAAGGTTTATACCAAAGAACAGATATATTCAAATGTTTGGAATGATGCTTACTTGGGCGATGAAAATGCTGTTAATGTCCATATAAGCAGACTGCGCAATAAAATAGAGGATAATCCACGCAATCCGCAGATTGTAGTCACTGTTTGGGGGATAGGGTATAAATTGGGGGATATGGAATGAGTAATGGAACAATTATTTTCTTTCTTGTATGTACTACTAACATATTGTTGTTTATCGTTTTTTATCAGCAGTTTGCTTATACGAAAGGTATACAGACAAAATTAAAAGAGATTAGCAGGAAACTGTCTGATATTGTGGAAAGCGACAGTGACGAAAAGGTTATGATATTTACGGATAATAAGACGCTTATGGATTTATGCGGACAGATTAACCGATTACTGTTTGACCGCCAGAAGATAAAGAGGGATTTTAGGAAACAGGAGATTTCGTCTAAAAAAATGCTTTCTAATATATCACATGATATAAAAACGCCTTTGACAGTCATTTTGGGGTATCTTGAAATTATGCGCCTTAGCCATTCAGATGATGAAACATTACAGAAGGTGGAGGCAAAGGCTGAACAGGTTATGGAACTTATCAATCAGTTTTTTACTTTGGCAAAGCTGGAAGCTGGAGATATGAATATAGAGATAAGTAAAATAAATGTCAGCGAGTTGTGCAGGGAAAGTATATTGAGTTTTTATGATATTTTGCAGGGAAAAGACTTTGTTGTAGATATATCTATTCCAGAAAGTGATATCTTTGTACATGGAGAAAAGAGAGCTATTGACAGGATTTTGTCTAATTTAATATCAAATGCAATACGTTATGGGAGCAGTGGAAAATACATAGGTCTTACATTGCGGGAAAGTAAAAAACATGTGTATATTGATGTAATAGATAAAGGAAAAGGAATAGAAAAAGAGTTTGCCATAAATGTTTTTGAACGGTTATATACAATGGAGGATTCGCGAAACCGCAAGATACAGGGGAATGGATTAGGGCTTACAATTGCAAAAAATCTTGCCAATCAGTTAAGGGGAGATATTTTCTTAAATAGTGAACCAAATGTAAAAACAGTATTTACAGTGAAATTAAATAAATTTATGTATTAAATTTACCATGAAAGAAATTTGTAAGAATTAGTCAAGAGTTTTGAAAAACCTGGCTGTTATAATAGGTTTTAAGAACAAAACATGTTCTTGAAAGGAGGCAGTTTAATATGACATATATTTTGCAAACAAATCATCTTACAAAGACTATTGATGGTAAGGAATTAATCAAAGATGTAAATATCCATGTGAAAAAAGGAGAAATCTATGGATTTTTAGGACCAAATGGTGCAGGCAAAACTACGGTAATGAAGATGATTACAAATCTTTGGAAACCAACAGAAGGGACAATTGAACTTTTTGGAGAAACTCTTACCCCTTCCTCCTATGAGGTTTTAAAAAGAATGGGAAATATAATTGAATTTCCTACATTTTATGAGCATTTGAGTGGAAAACAAAATCTGTGGCTGCATTGCGAATATATGGGGTATTACAATCCCGGAAGTGTAGAAAATGCACTTGAATTGCTGGAACTTATTGAAGCGGCAGATAAACCTGTCAAACAATATTCGCTGGGTATGAAACAAAGACTTGGCATTGCACGTGCGGTTCTTAATAAGCCAGAGCTTTTGGTACTTGATGAACCGACTAATGGACTTGATCCTGCAGGGATGAAGAAGATAAGGGATTTATTTAAGATGCTTTGTACTGAATATGGAATTACAATCATTATATCCAGTCATATTCTTTCGGAAGTAGAAAGTATTGCTGATACAATTGGTATTATAAATCATGGAAATATGATGAAAGAAATATCTATGAAAGAAATATACGAAATGAATACAACATATATTGAGTTTTCTACTCCAGATACAAAGAAGGCAGCATATTTACTGGCAGATAAATTGAAATTAAATAATTTCAAGATAATAGATGAAAATAATATCCGCATTTATGACAGTCGGATTACCACAAATGACATATCGAAGGTATTG
>CAMWXG010000141.1 GCA_947178155.1 uncultured Lachnoclostridium sp. | reverse complement strand
GTCTAAATATGGTTATTGCTGCCTTCACCTCATGGTGTTTCAGTAATACAAAATTAAAATAAACTGCTATTTTACTGCAGTAATGCAGATAAGACAGACAAATAAGGAGGTTATTTATTTATGGATTACAAGGAAATGTATGCAAAAAAACTCACAACTGCTGATGAAGCTGTTAAGGTTGTAAATTCTGGTGATTGGGTTGATTTTGGCTGGTGTGTAGGAACCCCTGTTGCACTTGATGCAGCTATGGCAAAGCGTCTTCCTGAACTTACTGACATTAAATTCAGAGGCGGTATATTATGCCATGTACCTGAAATATTTAAAATTGACAATCCTGCTGACCATATAACATGGAATTCATGGCATATGGGCGGTATAGAAAGAAAAGCTATAGCTCAAGGCTTCTCTTTCTATGCACCGATTCGCTACTCTGAACTCCCAAGATACTACCGCGATTCTACTACACCTTCACGTGTAGCTATGTTTCAGGTTGCTCCAATGGACGAGCATGGTTTCTTTAATTTTGGTCCATGTGCATCACATCTTGCTGCTTGCTGTGAAGTGGCTGACATTATCATTGTTGAAGTCAATAAAAACATGCCTAGATGCCTAGGCGGTTTTGAAGAAAACATACATATAGATAAAGTTGCTATGATAGTTGAAGGAGACAACCCTGCTATTGATGAACTTGGAGGTGGCGGCGCTGCTACAGATGTAGATCAGGCAGTAGCAAAATATATTGTTAATGAAATTCCTGATGGAGCATGTCTTCAGCTTGGTATTGGCGGTATGCCAAATGCAGTTGGCTCACTTATTGCACAATCAGATTTAAAAGACCTTGGAGTGCATACAGAAATGTATGTTGATGCCTTTGTTGATATTGCAAAAGCAGGAAAAATCACAGGTATGAGAAAGTCAATTGACAAGGGACGTCAGGTATATGCTTTTGCTGCAGGAACTAAAAAACTTTATGATTATCTTAATGAAAACCCTGAATGTATGAGTGCACCTGTAAATTATACAAATGATATACGCTCAATATCATCACTTGATAACTTTATGTCAATTAATAATGCAGTAGACATTGATTTATATGGGCAGATTAATGCTGAATCAGCAGGCACTAAACAAATAAGCGGTGCAGGCGGACAGCTTGATTTCGTGCTTGGTGCATATCTTTCAAATGGTGGCAAAAGTTTTATCTGTATGTCATCAACATATAAACAAAAAGATGGCACAGTAAAATCACGTATTACTCCTACATTAAATAACGGCTCAATTGTTACAGATACACGTGCAAATGTACATTACTTTGTTACAGAATATGGTATCGTAAATCTTAAGGGCCTTTCAGTATGGCAAAAAGCAGAAGCAATTATTTCAGTTGCACATCCTGACTTTAGAGATGAACTTATTGCAGAAGCTGAGAAAATGAATATTTGGAAAAAGAGCAATAAAAGATAGAGGCAAATATGGGTATATTGAATGTAACAAAAGACAGCATAATTTTTGAAAGAAGAGGTGAAATTGTAAAAATTTCACCTTGGGGTAAAAATGTTCTAAGATTTCAGGCATCTCCAAATGGAGTTTTGGCAGATGAAGACTGGATTATATTAAAACAGGAATACTGTCATGCTGATGTAATTCTTGAAGAAAACAGCGCCTCTATCACAAATGGAACAATTAAAGCAGTCATTTATGAGAATGGTAAGGTAATCTATTATAAGAAAAATGCTAATACCAATGAATTTGAAGTGCTGTTGGAGGAAATGACAGAATATGCTTTCGATGCAATGTACCGCACTTATCGAGCAAATGGCTCTCAGACACATCAGGCAAATATTTTATTTAAGCCATATGAAGATGAACATTTTTATGGACTTGGTGGCGAACATAATGATTGCTTTGATATGAAGGGCTGTACAAGTGATTTGCACCATAGAAACACAAAGTCTTCAATTCCATTTGTCTATTCTTCAAGAGGATATGGTTTCTTATGGAACAATCCATCTGTAGGAAGATGCGAGTTGACAAAAAATCATACCAAATGGGTTGCTAACTGTACTAAGCAGGTTGACTACCTTGTTATAGCTGGTGATACACCAGAAGAGGTAATGGAAAAATATAGTGATATTACAGGACATACACCTGATTTTCCTGAATTTGCATCAGGATTTTGGCAGTGTAAACTACGCTATGAAAGTCAGGAAGATTTACTTGAAGTAGCACGTGAATATAAACGTAGAAATATACCTATTTCAGTAATTGTAATTGACTATTTCCATTGGACAGAACAAGGAGATTTCTGTTTTGATGAAAAATATTGGCCAAATCCTGAAAAAATGGTTGAAGAACTCGCAGACATGGGCATTAAACTCATGGTTTCCATATGGCCTACAAGCAATCCAAATAGTAAAAATTATGCCTATATGAATGAGAGAAATATGATTCTTAGAACAGAAAACGGTCTGTATGGTATGCAGGATTTTTACGGGCAGCAGGACTATATAGATATGTTAAATCCACGTGCAAGAGATTATACTTGGAGCCTTGTTAAAAATAACTACTACAATCATGGCATAAAATATTTCTGGCTCGATGAAGCAGAGCCCGGCATGATACCAAATCATTATGACAATATCCGTTCAATAAAGGGAAACTTTGAAGAGGTAGCTTTGTTATAT
Organism: uncultured Lachnoclostridium sp.; assembly: GCA_947178155.1. Taxonomy (GTDB): domain Bacteria; phylum Bacillota; class Clostridia; order Lachnospirales; family Lachnospiraceae; genus Butyribacter. Next base: position 4,237 of record CAMWXG010000141.1, on the reverse strand, counting down.
CCATACTGCTATTCTAAGATGTTTTATGAAGGGCTTAAAGCAGAGGGGGAACAAGAAATAATCTCTCTTGCAAGAGCAGGCTGGGCAGGAAGCCAACGGTATGGCACACTTCTCTGGTCAGGTGATGTACCATCAACCTTTGATGCTTTAAGAAAATCAGTTAAAACAGGTCTTAATATGGCAATGAGCGGTATCCCATGGTGGACTACAGATATCGGTGGCTTCTGGGGAGGCGATATAGAATCAGACGAATTCAGGGAATTAATCATAAGATGGTTCCAATTTGGCGTATTCTGTCCAGTCACAAGACTTCATGGTTCACGCATAAAGCCAAAAAATCATGTAGACAGACACCCAGAAGTTAAGGAAACAAGTGGCGGTGACAATGAAATCTGGAGCTTTGGTAAAGATGTATATGTTATACTTAAAGATTTAATAGAACTTCGTGAAAAATTAAGGCCATATGTTATTAAATATATGAACATTGCCAAAGAAACAGGTGCACCAGTAATGCGCCCAATGTTTTATGAATATCCAGATGATAATATATGTTATACACTTGATGATCAGTATTTCTTTGGAAAAGATATTCTTGTGGCACCGGTAGTTGAATATGGTGTTAGAAAACGTCAGGTATATCTCCCAGAAGGAGAGTGGCGTAGTATAATTACTGATAAGAAATATAATGGTGGCGGCTATGTAACAATATCTGCTGCTTTGAATGAAGTTATTGCGTTAGAGCATGTTTGAATATATTAATATTTGTGATTATGAGAAAAACCATTTGTGAAGTAAATTCGCAGATGGTTTTTCTTTTAACTATCTTTCCTATATGTGTTCCTCAATAAATTTATGTATCATACCAATAAGCTCCTCACTGAAAAAGGCGCCTTCATGAGGAGCATCTTTTACTGCGACCATAACTGCTTCTGTATCAGTGCAGGAAGTCAAACGCTTATAAAACTTTTCACTTTGCCTATATGGAATAAGCATATCCTTAGTACCATGTGAAATAAACATTGGCGGATAAATTTTTCCCTCTTTGATAAGATGGTATGGGCTCATTTTCTTAAGAACTGTCATATTTTCATCTACATTGCCGTCTGAAAGTGCAATAAATGCATCACGAATATTTATATCCAAATTGTCATCAAGATAAAGCTCCGGCATATCTGTCGTAGCAAAACATGACACTACAAATTTTACATCAATATCTTCTGTCATTGCAATAATAAGTGCCAAATTTGCACCAGAAGATGTACCCCACATGCCGATATGTTCTGTGTCAATGGCATATTCTTCAGCGTGAGCTTTAAAAAATTCAATAGCAGATTTAACATCTTCTAAACATGCTGGATATGGATTGCCTTCCAAACTATTGCGATGTGTAATGCTTGCTACCACATAACCTTTTGCCGCCAAAGCAGAAATCTGTGGAAGCTGATACCATACACCCGGAAATGTCCAACCACTTCCTTGAATAAAAAGAACAAAAGGAAAACGGCGATTATCTGTTCCACTTTCCCTGTCAATCCAAGGCATAACTACTTCTGCGGTAAGTGAAACGCCATTAGGAGAAGCAAATACCACACTTGGAAATACTTCTGCCATTCCTTTTAAAGAAGGATTATTTTGTATTGTTATAATATTTTTCATCTTAAACTCCATTCCGCCGCCTTCCAGTTAGCGGCACACATAGTAATACAAATTTATTATAGCACAAATAGTAATTAAATCAATTTTGTTCTAATATTTTTTCCTAATATTTTAAGTTGCAATTTTATTCTAATATAACTATACTATAAATAGAGAGGGGATTATTATGATAAAAACAGAATTTGATATTATTGACAAAATTGATAAAAATGCAGATTATAGTTTCTATGAACCTTCTAAATACAGCTATGTTTATATAGATGATGAGCTATACATAGATGACTGGTGGGATAAACTTATGTTGATGAAAACCTTTTACCACAATCTGAACCGCCCTGCATATGGACTTGCCAGATTTGGTATAACTCTAATTCCTCCTGAATCTTTACCTGCTTTCCAAGATATCGTGATTACTGATAAAAGAATATATAAAGATGAACACTTAGTAGATTTAGCAAATATGATACAGGAGGCAATTGATAAAAATAAATATATGATTCATATAGGGATATAATTATACACATACCTCAAATTATAAATTTTGTTTATTGCCGCTTGTGCCTTTTCCATCGCATGTTTCTTCATAAGACGATTGCGGTCTTTGAAACTTTACTAATCAATTTTTCAAAACTCTGTGCAAATCTTAAATCATCTTTTTCTGTCCGCTTTTTCATGCCTTTCAAATGATTCTTATTTTTTGCTCTTCTTGCTTTTTTTGCCAAATGCCTCTCCATAAGCATCTGGTCAATGTTTTCATTTGTATACCATTTGCCACTCTGATGAATAGGGTATGCACCTTTTCCAAGTGCCATTGCCGCTACACCATAATCCTGCGTCACAACAATATCTCCTGCATCCTTATCTAACAGGCTAATCAATGCAAAATCAACCGCATCTGCACCTGCTCCAATAATCTTTACAGCACAATAATCTGATGACAGCACATGATTTGTATCACATAGTAAAATAACTGGTATCTTATGTTTCCTTGCTATTTCCTCTACTATTTGCACTACAGGACAGGCATCAGCATCTACAAATATTTGCATAATTTTTTTCTCCTTATAATCACTTTTATTATATATCTGCCAATTTCACAAGACAATCTTTTCCACAAAATGCAATCCCATAATAATATACTATCTCATAACCGTCATCTTGCAATTCTTTTGCGTAACCCCTGTCTTCAATCTGCCTGAGAGCTTTATCCACTGTCTTTTCTAATTGATTAAATTTATCTGTCACCTTAAATTCCAGTACATATGCCGGTTTCCTTCTGGTCGTTGGCTTCACAAATAAATCACTTCGTCCTGTTCCTCCTTCTCTGTTTGACTTTACAATATACCCCTTCATTCCAGACAAAATCCCTGCGAGAAATCCATGATAAAAACTCTCATATGCATCATTAAAACTAATTGTTTCAAGAAGCATTTCTGCAATCTCTTTCTCCACTGTTTCAACATCAAGATTAACCAGTGCACTAAACAATTTTGAACGATCTTTTGCCTTTACCCTTTCATCAAACCAGCCAAGAATTTTAGTACGAAAAATATATTTTACTTCTTCATTTGGTATAGTAAGCTTAACATATAACTGTTTTGTCCTGTTATCAATTCTCTCATTGTTCTTGCGAAAATATCCTGTAAATAACATAAAATCCCATAAATTATCCATTGTCTTATATATCTCATCATAGGTAATATCCTCATGAACCGGCTTTTCAATTGTCTTTCCCTCTATAAGCTCCTCAATCTCCACCTTGGTATCCTCATCTGCCATTTCAATCAGTTTACGCACAATGCTGTTGGAACTTGTATTTGCCCAATACGCCTTCGGATATTGATTTTCATTTTCACATAAATCATCCATAAACTGGATTACACTCCATGGATTATACACATTGGCATCTCCAAACATATAACCATTGTACCATTCCTTAAAAATGTCGAATTTCTGTAGCATATTATAATCATTACAAATTTTTTGCACCTCTTTATCTGTAAATCCAAAATATTCATCATACTTTTTATCTAATATAGAAATAATCTTAAGATTATTCATTCCTGTAAAAATAGATTCCTTTGAAATACGAAGACATCCAGTAATAACTGCAAACTCAAGGCTGCTATTTGTCTTAAGAGACGATTCAAATAATGAACGCATAAATGCAATAATTTCTGAATAGAAATCACACATATATGCATTCTCCAATGGCACATCATACTCATCAATTAGTATAATAACTTTATTTCCATAATATTTTTCTAAGCATTGTGATAAAAACTTCAATGCATCCACATATGATTCTCGTTCTGCCTTGCCACGCATAATCTCCAAATATCGCTCTCTTTGTTCTGATAAGCGCTCATCTTTTATAATAAAAAGATGTCTGTCATATTCATCTGTAATCTGTCGCTTAAGCATCGCATATGACAATTCATAGTCAGGCTGTTTTCCACCTTTAAGACTTAAATTAATTACAGGATATCGTCCCATATGCTTAAGATAATGCTCTCCCGCTTCCATAATTTTAAGCCCCTCAAACAGATAAGTATTATTCTTTTTTATACCTTCATAATCC
>CAMWXG010000140.1 GCA_947178155.1 uncultured Lachnoclostridium sp. | reverse complement strand
CGCGATCTACACTATCCTCTTCGTCGGCATCGGCAGAAGGGTATAAGCGACAGGTATATATGCATATATTATATTAATAACTTAAAAATATAAGCACATTGCCAGATATCCACAGCACCAATGAAGAAAAACACATCCCCATATATTGCCCTGACGTTCATATATATATCCAAGTGCAAGGCTTAACATAAGTGCACTTGCCATAAAGTAGAAGCCAAAAGGCATATGCATAAGCGAAAAGAGCAGGGACGTAAGTATTATACAGACTGTGGTTTGGTATTTTACGCGTACAAGGTATTTTATACTGGTCTGTATTACGCCACGTGCGAGAAATTCCTGTACAAATGATGTGAAAAGGTAGACGTATGCTCCATGCGCTGAGCCGCCTATATAGTAGGATTTAATGTGTATACCAATAAAATTTAAAATTACTTTGCTTAATAGAAGTAATATGCATGATACGGCTGCTATTGTAATAGTTTCAATAAAGTTTCTTTTTAGTGTTGAAAGTTTTGGGATAAGACCTATATCGCGCATGGAAAAGCTTGTCATGAATACTATTTCAAGAAACAGTGCAAACGTAATACATTCTATTATAAATGTGTATGTAGACGTTTTTAAATAAATGTGCAGCGTAAAGCGCAGTAAGCTCCATGCAAAGAGAAACAGACTGATGCATATTATAAGGCCTGCAAAAATAAAAGCACAATCGTGCTCATGTTGTTTAAGTCGGAAATGGTCAGTAATATCTTCTATTAGTATTAACATCCCTAAAAAGGAATTTTCTTCTAAGTCTGTGTTATAAGGCTGTACAGGATTGATATTAATATTAAGGTGTTTTAATATAGTAGATGTCCTATATCTTACATTAGTTTTTTCAGGACGTTCATTTTGCTTTATACAAATATCAAAAAGTTTATTAAATGCTCTGTTTTTTTTGTTGGAAAGGAAGCATTCATGAAATGATTTTCCAATAATGTCATCTGCTTTGTTTATTTCAAATATATTAAGACATGCACGATTTGCATATGTAATGACTCCTGCTGAATTAACTGCCATAACACCATCACTCATGCTGTCAAAAATTATATCTTTTTGTTGAGGAGTAAGCATAGTTTGTGTATCTGTCAACATATAATAGCTTCTTTCTATATTAATTAAGATTTATATTAATATTTTAATTTATATTGCAGACTTTGTAAATATGCAAAATTATGTTAAAATAAATGAAAATACAGAAAGGAATGAATATATGGCAGAGCGTGAATATTTACAACATGCTTTTGAACCTGTATGGAATAAGGAGTCAAGGGCATTGATTCTTGGTACATTTCCATCTGTAAAGTCAAGGCAGAACAATTTTTATTATGGACATCCTAAAAACCGATTTTGGAGGGTTATCTCAAATATAACAGGCAGTCCGCTTCCTGAAACTATAGAGCAGAAGAAAGAAATGCTGCTTCATAAGCATATTGCTGTATGGGATGTTATAGCAAGCTGCAGTATAACAGGCTCTAGTGATTCTTCTATTAAAGATGTTGTACCAAATGATTTGACAAAGATTTTAGCTAAGGGGAATATTACAAATATATATGCCAATGGTACTAAAGCATATGAGTTGTATATGAAATATACTTATAAAAATACAGGAATTGATATTATTAAGCTCCCTTCAACAAGTCCTGCAAATGCAGTATATACGATAGACAGGCTTGTACAGGAGTGGAAAGTGATAACAGGGATATAAATGTGTGCATTCAGTGTTTAAAGCACTGCTTGTTACTTGTAACGGATTGAGTAGTAATATGAATATAGTTTATACATTGTGAGCACCATAATGTTCTTAATAATCTTGTATAAATTGTGACAAAATATATCATATATTTGTGTAAGGTGATGCTTGACAAATGGGAAAATTTGTAAGACAATATGCAATATGCATGAATTTTTTCATGGGTGGTTTTTATTAAATTTTGTGTAGATTGGAGATGGATAATAATGTTTGGTTTTGGTCAGTTAATTGCTGTTTTAAAGAAAAATCCTAAGAAGATTGTGTTTACAGAGGGAGAGGATGCGCGTATTTTAGAGGCGGCATCACGTCTTCTTGCAAGCAACTTTTTACATCCTATACTTATCGGCAGTGAGGAAAAGATTGCAATAGCTGCGGAGGACTGTGGTTTTAATATTCGTGGTGCTGAAATTATAGATCCTGAAAAATATGATAATATGGACGAGATGATTGATATGTTCTGTGAACTTCGTAAGAGTAAGGGGGTTACGCCAGAGCAGGCAAGGCATACACTCTATCAGGCAAACTATTTTGGTACAATGCTTGTTAAGATGGGGATTGCAGATTCGCTGCTTGGAGGTGCAACATATTCTACAGCAGATACAGTTCGTCCGGCGCTGCAGCTTATTAAGACGAAGCCTCAAAACAATATAGTTTCATCATGTTTTATACTTGTCCGTCCAAGTGCTACAGGTGAGAATGAAGTGCTTGCAATGGCAGATTGCGCTATTAATATAAATCCTACAGAGGATGAACTTGTTGAGATTGCAGGAGAGGCAGCAGAGTGTGCAAAGATTTTCGGTGTAGAGCCACAACTTGCATTTTTAAGTTACTCTACGCATGGTTCTGGTGCAGGTGAGGCGGTTGACAAGATGCGCAATGCTGCACAAAAGGCAAAAATTAAATATCCTGATTTGCCTATAGATGGTGAGCTTCAGTTCGATGCAGCGGTATCACCAAGGGTTGCACGTACAAAGTGTCCTGATTCAAAGGTAGGAGGTCATGCCAATACATTTATATTCCCTGATATCAGTTCGGGAAATATAGGCTATAAGATTGCACAACGTATGGGTAATTTTGATGCATATGGACCTATATTGTTGGGACTTAATGCACCAGTTAATGACTTATCAAGAGGGTGTAATGCATCAGAGGTATACTCAATGGCTATTATTACAGCAGCATTGTCATAATTATATAATAAAGTATATAAAAAGCGCTTTCAATGGGGACAGCACACAGACATTGAAGGCGTATTTTTGTTACTATGAGCGGGGTTCAGCCGTGAATAGTAACATATTTTTGATTTATGCGAGGCGTAAAGCTCCTGCGTGCATAAAGATGCTGCTCTTATGGAGGTAGTAGGATATGGCAAATGAATTTTTATTCAGGCAGATAGTTTTTATTCTTCATGCACCTGTATATATATGCAGCGAAACAGGTGAGTTATATAATGTTTACAAATATGAATATGGTAATATAGAAAATAATATTGATTTCACTAGTATTTTGGAGAGGGCAGCAGGAAGGTCACCATATATTGAGATTAGTAAAAATGGAACGGCTGTATGCCTTATGTATAATGCTTTAGAGAAAAAATATGTGTTATTTGGAGAAACATTTATTTATGATTACTGCAAAAGAGAAGAAAGTGGTTATGGATATTGTTCAAAAGAGGAATATACGTCAGCGGTTCTTATAATGTGGAGAGAGATTTCAGGAAAAGAGCTTGGAAGATATGAATTATGGCAGATAAGTATTGGACATGATGATATGGCATCCAAGATACTTACAGAGGATATATTTAAGTTTCAGGAGGAGAGTGTGTCATTTAATCTGTATCCACATGAGCTTAAGGAACAGGACAGTATACGCAGAGGAGATATTGAAACTTTGAAAGAGTGCATTAATGAGGTGTATTTATTTAATAATGGTAAGCTTGCTTCTGATCCAATAAGAAACAGTAAAAATATAGCTGTGTATATTATAAGCGCGGCTGCACGCTCTGCCATAGAGGGAGGGGTGAGTCCTGAGATGGCATTAATGATGGCAAGTTCTTTTATAAAAAATATTGAGGACAATTTAGATGATCCTGTAAGGATTGAAAGTGCGGCAAGAGATGCACAGCTTGTATTTGCAAAGGATGTACATAATATAAAAAGCAAGGGCAGCAGCCTTCTTATGATGAATGTAAAAGATTATGTGTTTGAGCATGTACATGATATGATACTTATACGTGATATAGCAAGGCATGTGGGAGTCAGCCCAAATTATTTGTCAGAACAATTTAAGGTTCAGGAGGGGGTAACGCTTAAACAATATATTATAGATGAGAAGATAAAGAGCAGTGAATATTTACTGAAATATACAGAATATTCACTGCAGGAGATTAGTTCTTATTTTGCTTTTAGCTCACAAAGCAGATATAGTGTATATTTTCAAAGGAAAAATGGTATAACTCCAGCGAAATATCGAAAAAGGTTTCAAAAAGGGTGAAAGTAATAGTAAAGTGTAGAAAGTGTATAAAATTACGTAAAAAATGTGTATAGAAAGAAAATTGATTGTGATAAAGTTGCGTAAGTCAATAAGTACCAAATATTGATATTGGCATATATTGACAGTAGCAGTTATTGTTATTGTGGCTCTTGTCACACATATTATGAGAATAAGGAGTGATACACATGATTAATGACAAGATAGAAGTAAAATTAAATAATGTTGAAGAAGTTAACAAGTTTGTTCGTATTGTTTCACAGTTTGATGGCGATTTTGATTTGTACTGTGGAAGTTATTGCGTTGATGCTAAATCTATCCTTGGCATTTTGACTATGGATTTGCGCAGTAAGTTATGGATGACAAGTAATTGTGATGTAAGCGACAGGCTTGAGCTTCTTAAAGAGCTTAAGAAGATGAAGACAGTAGTTGCTGCCTGATTCGCATCTTCAGGGAGAAGTTGGAAGAAAATAACAAAATGAGAATAAAGATTTAGCGATATAAGCACTGGCGGGCTTTACATTTAGTTGATTGTAAAGTCCGTTTTTGGTATACTATATAATATGATGATTTATTATTATGCCATTATGGAGGTTGCCGATGAACAAAAGATTGTTAGCAGTGCTATTAGTTATATTTGTATTTTTTACTGAAGGGATTAAGGTATCAGCAGCAAGTTATCATGAAGGTGAAGTTGAGGAATATGTTTTGCATCAGCTTGCTTCTGCCAATATACCAGGTATGTCAATGTCAATAGTGACATCACAGAAAGAGGTGTACAGCGCAGCATTTGGAGATGTCAGCGACACAACATCTGATATGCAGATAGGTGTGCTTACGAGGACATTTACATCACTTGCAGTAATGCAGCTTGTACAGTCTAAAAAACTGTCACTTGATGATAAGTTGTCAAAATATGTAAAAGATGAAAATACTGATTTAAATATGTCGGTAGAGGATTGTCTTAATTATATTGATGATAATGATGAGGATAGTATAATTGGCGGGTTTAATCAATATAGAACAGATGAACCAGAGATACTATCAGTAAACCATATGTATAATTTACTTGGGCAGGTTATTGAGAAAGCATCAGGGAGTGATTACAATACTTATATAGAGAAAAATATATTAAAACCACTTGATATGAAGTCAACATATACATTGGATAATTCTGTTTTTCCAGAGGATATCGCATATGGGCACAGAAATTATTTTGGTCTGCCTGTAAAGGATAAATCTTCATTTGAACAGGAAGAATACAGATATGGTATCCCTTCTGGTGGAATTGTTTCAGATATAAAGGATATGGGAAAATACGCACAGATGTACCTTCAGGCAGGAGGAAATATTGTATCATATGACAGTATTCAAAGTATTATGAATAATGGAAGCTACAGTGGCATAAGTGTATTTAATACAAGGGCTGATTATTCTATGGGGTGGACTGCTACAGAAGTATACGACCAGACGGTATACTATGTGTGTGGTGTGTTTGATAACTGCAGTTCAGCAATGTTTATATTACCTGAGAGTGATATAGGTGTAGTAATGCTTTTTAATGCGGCGGATGTGCTTACAGCAAGGGATTTTATAAATGAAATTGCAGCAGGAATTGTTTCTATTGTTTTAGGCGAGACGGGTGTAGGTATAGATGCTAATTCTTATTTTATGACACATATTGTGGTTGATGTAATATATTTTATTGCATTGATATTTGCGCTTCTTCCTATCCTTATGATTGAAGTATGGATTAGGATATCAGAAGAGAAGCTAAGAATCTTAATGTTTATACTTGACGTTCTCATTCATATAGTCGCACCTACAGTATTAATATTTTTAATGCGTTATTATTTAGCACCATGGAATGTTGTAATGCGCATAGTGCCTGATTTATTCTGGGTAGCTTTGGTTGTTATATGTCTTTTGTATCTTGGAGCAGTTGTTAAATGTATTATAGGTCTTTTAAATATAAAAAATAAAGTACCAGATATACAGCAAGCTGAGGAAAATGCAGAGTATGAGCAGGAAATTGTCGCAGATAATAAAATAAAGGAGTACAAGATATCAGAAAAAAATAGAAAACAGAATAGAAAAAGAAGTAAGGCAAAAAAATCATCTGAAGATGCGAATAATAGAAGAATTGCACTTATAAATTTAGATGTTGATGTAAGCAAAAGTAAAAAGGTATCTGATGATATAGTTATGTCAGAAGCGAATACATCTACAATTAAAGAGGGCATTGAAGATGATACAGTTGCTACTAAAGAAAAGATTGAAGCTAATACAGAAGGGAATGTTTCTGTAAATGCAGATATTGATGTAAAGGAAAAGGGCAAAAGAGCAGCAGTAGATACAGGTATGATAGTTAAGCCTGAAAGAAGTAAGTCAGCAGTAAACACAGGTACAGTGGTAAAAGAACGCGGTAAGAAAGTACCTGCATATAAAACTGCAAATGTTGGCAGTAAAAAAAATAATGTGTATAAGTTTAAAAATACAAATAAGAAAGAGAACAGTACTTCACATAACAATAAAACTTTAAAGGAGATAATAGCGGGAAAGGAAAAATTAAAAGGAACAGATAAAGGTGGGAATGATAAGAATAGCAAACCTATAAAGATTAAAGTGGAGAATAAGCCATTAGACTATAAAAATGGTAATGAAGCTGAAAATAATAAAATAAAAAGTGTTAGTTCTAAAGATAATTAAA
>CAMWXG010000139.1 GCA_947178155.1 uncultured Lachnoclostridium sp. | reverse complement strand
CCATCATCTCCTTTCAAATATATTGTATGTACTTAAATCTTTTTAATAATTTCTTCAGTCAGCCATTTAAAATCTTTTTTCTTAATAGATACATTTCCATCTTTTGTTTCTCTTGCTATATCAATTAAATTATTAATCAGAGTATCTAAAATAACTTCCCTCCCATATGATGTATACTTATCCAGTGCTGCTTCAAAATCTTCTTTTTCTTCATCATAATTAACCTGTCCTCTAATAAGATTATAAAAAACACCTAATAACTGAGGTTTTTCTCCAAAAAAATGTTTTGCAATTAAAGCATCTTCATCTTCTTCACAATACTTTTTATAAGTTTCTTCTATTGTATTAATATAGTGTACAACTCCATTTGTACTTAATCCATCCAAAATAGTAGGAATAATATAATAATCTGACATTAAAAAAGCTGACCTTGTAATCAAATTATTAGTTGGAGGACAATCAATAAAAATATAATCATACCCTTCTCTTATTGTGTCAACCCAGCTTTTTAAAATACACAAATACTGAATATTATCTTCCATATCAATAACAATAGTATCAAGACCTACATTGTTTCTATAAAAAAGACTTGATGGCACAAAATCATATAAGTTTTTATATTTTTTTATTAGACAGTCCTTATCAAACTTAAGCTCAATGTCATTATACTTCTTTATCTTTAAAATACACAAATCAAATACATAATTTAACGTTTCACATGCTTCCAACTCACTTAATTCCCCATACCCGCCTTTTGTCACTAAAATTTCACTTAATGAGCTCTGTGGATCTACATCAAGAACCAAAACCCTATTTTTCCCACTGTGATTTTTACTTGCATGACAAGAAAAATATTCCGCAAAATTTAAAACACTTGTTGTTTTACCAACTCCACCCTTATAATTTCCAAAAAAGATTATCTTTGTATCCATATTTTTGTCTCCCTATTACATTTTTATTTTTCAAACACTCTCTAATTCCAATACATATCTCTCTTAAATAAAATCTAATACCTTCCCCTTAAAGCCTCCTTAAGCACCTCCACATTTTCTCTCATTAAATCATAATAGGTTATCCCATTATTAAACTGTTCTCTAGTAACATTATGACAGGTATAAAATGTCATAACCTCTGCATCTGTTTCCTCCGCTATAATATCAGCAACCCTTGGACTTGTGAGTTCAATCTTTAATATAACTGGTACTTCCTCTTTTTTTGCACTATCAATAAGATACGCTATAGTATCTGCACTTGGCTCTGTATCGGCACTGCATCCGGCAAATGCAGCACTGTAAGTAAGACCATACTCTTCTACAAAATATCTCAATGGAAATCTGTCTCCAAATATAATATATCTTCTGTTAGAAGATTTCACGATATCCATAAAACTTTTATCAATACGAGCAAGCTTTTCAATATATTTATTTCCATTTTCCTTATAAAATTCTGCATTCTCACTGTCAGCATCGGATATAATCTCAACAATCTTTTTAACAAGCCTTATAGCATTTTTAGGAGATGTCCAGATATGCTCATCATATTCCTCTTCTTCATGAATATCCTCTTCTTCAGAATGTTCATGTTTATCCGGTTCCATCCCCTCTACTATTTCTTCAACGACTGTATCAACATAATTCATCATTTCCTCTGCTATAATATCATCATTAGAAGCTGCTTCAATGACTTCATTAACCCAGCCTTCCATTTCACCGCCATTGTATATAATCAAATCAGCTCTGCCAAAATTAATCATATCAGCAGCAGTAGGCTCAAATGAATGAGTATCCATACCCGCTGGAACGGCCAGTACAATTTCAGCTTTATCACCTGCTATCTGGCGGACAAAATCATAATAAGGAAAAATAGTTGTAACTATTTTAAGCCTGCTGTCATCCTCACTAAAACTTGTGCTATTTTTAAGCCTGCTACATCCTGAAAAAATCATACTAACCATTAAGAATAGAATAAATACTTTAATAATACAGTTAATTTTATTTAATCTCACTCCATACAGTTCCTTCCCTTGTATCCTTTATCTCAAATCCTTTCTGCAAAAGCTCATTACGTATAGCATCTGCCTTTGCAAAATCCTTCTCTTTTCGTGCTGCATTTCTTTCTGCAATCATCTCTTCTACCAATTTTACAAGTTCTTCATCAATTTCACCTTTTACAGCGCCACAGTCCGTCAGTCCAAGCGACAGCACTTTATCAAAATCTTCTATAAGATATTTCTTACTTACATCATTCATATCAGCCTTAAGAACATCATAAAGAACTGTAATAGCTTGCGAAGTATTTATATCATTTCCCATAGCATCATTAAAAAGTTTCTGATACTCTGCAATTTTATCTTTATCAGGTTCTCCATCATTATTAAGCGCCGCTACTTTTCTTACAAGCTTACCATAAGCTGTCTTTACATTATCTAAGACATCATAGTCAAAAAGAAGTGGCTTACGATAATGCGACTGTAAACAAAACATTCTATATACAAGCGGATTATAACCCTTCTCCTCAAGCAGAGATACGGTAAGAAACTCTCCACTTGATTTGCTCATCTTACCTGTCTTATCATTTAAATGCTGTACATGGAACCAATATCCACACCATTTATGATCTAAATATGCTTCACTTTGTGCTATCTCATTTGTATGATGCGGAAAAATGTTGTCAACACCACCACAGTGAATATCAAGAAATTCACCAAGATGCTTAATACTTATACATGAACACTCTATATGCCAGCCCGGATAACCAACTCCCCATGGACTTTCCCATTTAAGCTCCTGAGCATCAAACTTAGACTTTGTAAACCAAAGCACAAAATCAGTTTTATTCTTTTTATTACTATCCTCTTCCACATCATCACGAACACCAATCTGCAAATCTTCTTCGTTTTGATTAGAGAGTACATAATATTCCTTAAGCTTTGAAGTATCAAAATATACATTGCCACCAGCAACATATGCATATTCTTTTTCAAGAAGCACCTCTATCATATGAATAAATTCAGCTATACAATTTGTAGCCGGCTCTACTACATCCGGAGTTTTTATATTTAATTTATCACAATCATCAAAAAATGCTTTTCTGTAAAACTGCGCAATCTCCATAACTGTCTTATGTTCCCTTTTTGCGCCCTTTAACATCTTATCTTCACCGCTGTCTGCATCACTTGTAAGATGCCCAACATCTGTAATATTCATAACACGTTTTACATCATATCCTATATATCTTAAATATTTTTCAAGAACATCTTCCATAATATAACTTCTAAGATTTCCTATATGCGCAAAGTGATACACAGTAGGCCCACAGGTGTACATTTTTACCCTGCCCTCTTCTTTAGGCTTAAAAATCTCAACTTTTTTGCTAAGTGTATTATATAAATTAAGTTCTGACATAAAAATCCTCCATTATTTTAAATGCACTGCCGCGGCACTCATATTTTCCCCAGTCACATAGATAAGCTTTCCATCTTTCACTTTAAAATCAGGATTTACATATGAATATGTTCCCACAATATTATCTGCACACTCCTCTGGCAATTCAAGCACAATCTCTTTTGGAAGTTCTCCATTAAAACAATGTATAACCACAAGAGTTTCACCCTCTCTGCCTACACGTACCACCACTTGATACCCCTCTGGATATCTGTCACTTTTTATTTTAGGACCCATGTGATAACTTCTTCCCTCTTTAATCACACCGGCTATCTCTTTATAAAATGCAATTCCTCTGTCTATTACATCCCACTGTGCATCTGTAAGCTCTGTCACATCACCTGACAAACACATTCTTCCCAAAAATGTATTTGCTATAGAATATCCAATCCTCTTTAATGAATCATCCTTTCTTATAACTGCCCATATCTGACTCTGTCTTGGAAGAATTGTACGATGCAGATTTGCTGCAATAATAGGTATCTCCTCTGTCTCATGCGCATCTGAAAATGAAGCCATTGAACATATACTCATCATAAGCGGCTCAAGCTTGTGACCTCCAGATGCACAATTTTCAAGAACAATATCAGGAATTTCTTCTTTTACCCTGCGCACAAAATCAACTGATGCTTCCATATTCCTGCGAAGCCCTTCTCCAAGTGATTCAAAACCATCACATCCTATTCCTATTGTATCATTATAGTCCATTTTCATATATTCAAAACCATATTTTTTTAGTGTTCCAATCACTTTTTCACTAAGATAATCTGTAACCCAATTATCAGTCATATTCCAGAAACGCCTGCTGTAAGTAGAAAGCACATACCCATCTCTTTTTAAAAGATGCTCCTCTTCATTATATGCCTTTGCCGCACTTCCTACATTATCAATCTCAAACCAAATACCAGGCTTTAATCCAGTCTGCTTTATTATATCCACAGTCTTATCAAGTCCTTCTGGAAAAAGACTTTCAGACACATTATAATCTCCCATGCTTATATCCCATGGAATACCGTCCTCTTTAAACCAGCCACAGTCTATTACAAAATAATCAAAACCCTTGCCTTTAATTGCATTAAGAATTTCCGAAATATTTTCATGGGAAGGACATCCCCATGTAGTACAATATTCATTAAATATTATTGGAAGAGTCTGTTCACATTCAGGCCCATTATTCACATATTTCTCCCCAGCCGTTACTAGACGGTGACACAAATAATCAATATCCCCATTGCACACAGTTATTATTGCCTTTGGAGTTTCAAACGACTCACCCGAATTAATATCTTTCATCCAGTGTCCAAACTCTCTATCTGCAAGTCCTCCTGAAATATGAAGCCCGTCGTCCTGACGATAAAGCTCCATCTGCCATGATGCTTCATGTGCAAGCGAAGCTCCCCATAATACATTATTCTTAGCATCTTCCACTGCCACAAACGGAAAATACTTCATAACAGGCATTGAACCTCTCTGTCCAAACCTTTCAACACCAACAGACCAATTCGACCAGCTAGGTTCAAGCTGCAAATCCTCTGCTGTCTCTGTAACAAGCCTTCCCTCATGGCTCCATTTACTTTTAAGTCTGTGAACAAGCAAAGAATTCGCTCCTATCCCTTCAACAAAAGGAGTAATATTACCAAGCTCAAAACTTGAAAACATCTCAAGTGTAACCTTTTTATTACTTTCATTCACAAATACATTTTTCATCTCAAAGCTTAACTCATCATTATAATAAGCAATAATATTTTCAACCTTATAACCACGCCTATCTCTAAAAAATGTATGTATTTCCTTTCCAGTATTAGTATCCTTTATCTCCTGAGACTGATACTCGAAAAGATTAGAAGTCTCACCATTTCTCATAGTCTGCCCATGCCCATAACAATTTGGATACATATCGCCTACAATCTTAAGCTGTACCATACTGTTTACACGATAAAACTTCTTACTGCAGACTTCCCTTCCATCCATATCCGCAGGAATTATATAAAAACCTGCTCTTTTGTAATCCGTATCCTGCTCAAAATTCAGTATCATGTCTCCCAATTTAACAGAAGAAATCTTTTCAATAGCCATATTAATCCTCATTTCCGCAAAATAAATAATTTTCAAAATAACGAATTCGATTTTGCTCTTTAACTGTCATATTATTATTATCGCTAAGTGATAATTTTTAATCGCTAAGCTATATTATAGTATAGCAATTAAATAATGTAAAGACAGTAAACGGCTGAAAAAATTTAAGTTTATTCTTGAATCCCCTACATAATCTGTGATATACTAACTCCGAATAATTTATGTTTTCGCCTTTTTTAGAAGTTGCTATAGTCGTACAGATAATAAAGTAAAAATCAATGCTAAAATGGAGAATTATCTATTATGGAAATTGCAAGAAAAAAATATATAAAAAAACTCTTAGACCGTAAAGAAAATGGTCTTGTCAAAGTTGTTACCGGCATAAGAAGATGCGGCAAATCATATCTTCTTTTTCATCTATACAAAAATGAATTAGTAAATATGGGTGTTATGACAGATCATATTATTGAATTGGCACTTGATGACATTGCTAATATAGAATACAGAAATGCTGTCAAACTATATAATTATGTAAAATCCAAGATTGTTGACAATGACACACATTATGTATTACTAGATGAAATTCAGTTATTGGAAAGTAATTTTGCTGATTTAGTCAATGGACTTATGCACATTGAAAATCTTGATATATATGTAACCGGAAGCAATTCAAAATTTTTGTCAAGCGATATTATGACTGAATTCAGAGGTCGCGGCGATGAAGTCAGAGTATTTCCTCTCTCATTTAGTGAGTTTGCAACAGCCTACAATGATATTCGTACAGCATGGAAAGATTACTATACTTATGGCGGCCTTCCATTAATACTTTCCAGAAAATCTGATGAATTAAAAGCTGAATATCTGATTTCCCTATTTCAAAATATATATATCAATGATATTAAGGAACGAAACAATATTAGAACTGATGATGAACTTGATATTTTAATAAACATTTTAGCTTCAGCAATAGGTTCATTGACAAATCCGACAAAATTATCAAATTCCTTTAAAAGTATGAGCCAAAAAAAGCTCTCTGATAAAACAATAAAATTATATATGGATTATCTTATGGATTCATTCCTTATTGAGAAGGCTGTCCGCTTTGATGTTAAGGGAAAAAAATATATAAATTCAACTTCTAAATACTATTTTGAGGATGTCGGTCTACGCAACGCAAGACTCAACTTTAGACAACAAGAAGAAAATCATATAATGGAAAACATTATCTACACTGAACTTCGTAGCAGGGGCTATCGTGTAGATGTTGGTGTTGTAGAAGTATATGAATCTAATAAAAACGGCAAATCTCAAAAAAAACAGTTAGAAATTGACTTTATTGCAAATAAAGGCATCCACAAGTATTATATCCAATCCGCATTTGAAATGCCATCTCCTGAAAAAATTGCACAAGAAAAAAAGTCACTTAATAAAATAAATGACTCTTTTAAAAAATTTGTCATAATAAAAGATGATATTAAACCTAATAT
>CAMWXG010000138.1 GCA_947178155.1 uncultured Lachnoclostridium sp. | reverse complement strand
AGCAGGAATATACCATCATATATATGAATCAAAACATACAGATAATGGTATTATATCATATAATTCTGATTCTTCTATCAATGTAGAGGATTCATCAGAAAGCAAATTTGATGCGACAAAACTTCCAACAAACAATGAAGATACTATCACAAAAATTATTGACAGAAAAAAAGGTACTAAAGAAGATGTATGGCTAACAAAAACAACAAAAAAAGAAACAGATAACAAACATTATGCTTCTGATGATGGTGTTAATTGGAAAAAAGCCCCTCAGTATTACCGTTATACAAAATATACCTTTAACGACTTTGAAGCTGCTTGTAATGAATCTGATATGCCAAATATATTTGACAAGGAGTATACATTGAAGGAAAATGGCAGCTTTACACACAACGAGTATAAAGAAAGTAAGAATGATAAAGATTATATCCCACTTGATGATACCATAGATGCCAGCTTTTCCTATAATAAAGGATATTTCACTATAAGTGAGAGCAAAAGCTGTGATGATGATCCCCTTAATGAGCATTCGTCGGAGGAGAGGACATTTATTGCAATCACAGGAGAAAATACCACAAATAAGAGGGAATACGATTCTAAAAATGACATTCATTTTGCTCTGTCGGACACAAAAATAAATGGACAGCTTATAACAAGCACTATTTTGTCCTTTGATAACTGCGATGTAGTATTACAGTTTTTTGATTTGTCAGATAAGGAAATTCATGAAATTTTAGACAGTATTTCTATAAAATAGCAAATGACTATTTGAAAATATAGCATTTTTATAATATACCACATAAAAAGCAATCGCAAAGAGATTTTTATTCTTGTAATTATCTATGAAATATTTTACAATACTATATTGTAAGGCAGGGATTTGACAGTCTTTCTAAAAGGCTGTCAAGGTGTTCTTGCGGGATTGGTTTTGATAATGGCATTAAAAATTAAGAAAAACGGGGTATAACTATGAGTGAAAGAAACATTAACGAAAGAGAAATTCCATATAAAATTTATCTGGAGGAGCAGGAGATGCCTACACAATGGTATAATGTGCGGGCAGATATGAAAAATAAGCCAGCACCGCTGCTAAATCCAGGAACATTAAAACCAATGATAGCACAGGAGCTTGGAGTAGTTTTTTGTGATGAACTGGTAAAACAGGAGCTTGATGAGGTAAATCCATTTATTGATATTCCACTGGAAATCAGAAATTTTTACAGGATGTACCGTCCTTCACCATTAGTACGTGCATATTGTCTTGAGAAAAAACTAGACACTCCAGCGAAAATTTACTATAAATTTGAAGGAAATAACACCAGTGGCAGCCATAAGCTTAACTCTGCTATTGCACAGGCATATTACGCAAAAAAACAGGGGCTTAAGGGTGTAACTACAGAAACCGGTGCAGGTCAGTGGGGAACAGCACTGTCTATGGCATGTTCTTATTTTGACTTGGACTGTAAGGTTTATATGGTTAAGGTATCATATGAACAGAAACCTTTTCGCCGTGAAGTAATGCGCACTTATGGCGCCAGTGTAACTCCTTCCCCTTCTGATACAACAAAGGTTGGGCGTGAAATTCTTGAAGCTCATCCTGGAACTACAGGCAGTTTAGGCTGTGCAATTTCCGAGGCTGTAGAAGTAGCAACACAGTCTGAAGGATACCGCTATGTACTTGGCAGCGTACTAAATCAGGTGCTACTGCATCAGTCAGTTATTGGTCTGGAAACAAAGATTGCGCTGGATAAATACGATATTGTGCCAGACATGATTATTGGCTGCGCCGGTGGCGGCTCTAATCTAGGTGGCTTAATTTCTCCATTTATGGGAGAAAAACTTCGTGGAGAGAAAGATTATCAGATTATTGCAGTAGAACCTGCATCTTGTCCTAGCTTTACCAGAGGAAAGTATGCCTATGATTTCTGCGATACAGGTATGGTATGTCCTTTGTCTAAGATGTATACTCTGGGAAGTGGCTTTATTCCTTCTGCAAATCATGCAGGCGGACTTCGCTATCATGGTATGAGTTCTACCTTATCTCAACTTTACCATGATGGGCTGATGGAAGCAAGAAGCGTGGAGCAGACTGCAGTATTTGAGGCAGCCACCCAATTTGCCAGAGTAGAAGGAATCCTTCCAGCTCCTGAAAGCGCTCATGCTATTAGGGTAGCTATAGATGAAGCAATGAAGTGCAAAGAGACAGGTGAAGAAAAGACAATTGTATTTGGTCTTACTGGTACAGGATATTTTGATATGGTTGCCTATGAAAAGTTTAATAATGGTGAAATGTCAGATTATATTCCAACAGATGAAGAACTTGCAAAAAGCCTTGCCAACCTGCCAAAAGTGGAATAGCTTTTTCACACATTCTGATGTGAAGAAAGAGCTTTTCTGCCAGAAACTATACCAATTATCTTAATTACCAGATACCCGCACAAAATCCCTGCACATACACCAACAGTGTCAATCATCATATCAGTTACTTGACAGCTTCTTCCTGGGACAAATAGCTGGTGCAATTCATCACTGACTGCATATAATACACCTCCTATTAAAGCAATACGTCCTTTTAAGGCTTTTGCAAATATGTATGAATCTGCAGTAAATAGAAGTAAAAAGCCAAGCAGTGCATATTCAGACGCATGAGCACATTTACGCACAGGAAAATCTATTTTGGCAGCCATATCCTCCTGCTTATCTATTGGCCATGAAGAATAATCGCTGATAAACACAGAACAGATAGCCCTGCCCACAGATGTACTCATCTCTGTAGATTCGTCAGCAGGCTTTGCAGAAAATAAAAATATTATCATAAGCCAAATCAGCAAAGCACCTGTAAAAAATACTTTTCGTAACATCTTTTAAACTCCTTACATTTAAAAAAAGTAAACCCCTAATTGTATCGTAAATACTTTCAGGGGTTTGTTCTTTTTGTCTATTGACATTCTAGCATATGCTGATTCTGATTGCAAGTTCTTTTCTACATCAATGCCGCCTTTAATCCCTCCATACGTTTATTGGCATCTTCAACCGAATCTCCCTTTACGCCAAAATAATATTTAATCTTAGGCTCTGTACCTGATGGTCTTATACAACACCATGCATTATTCTCAAGCTCATAATAAATAACATTTGATTTTGGAAGCCCTGTTGGCTCTGTCTCTCCTGTACCCATATCAGTAATTGTATCTTTAAGGTAATCCCTGACTTTAAGCACTTTATATTCTCCAATTACTGCCGGCGGATTGCTCCTCTTATCTGACATAATGTTTTCAATCTCTTTTGCACCATCCATGCCTTTTTTGGTAATTGTTGCAAGCCCTTCCTTATAGTAACCATACTTTTTATACATATCATTCATTGCATCACATAATGTCATTTTCTTTAACTTATAATATGCTGCAACCTCACAAAGCATCATTACTGCTACACATGCATCTTTATCACGCGCATATGTTCCTGCGAGACAGCCATAACTTTCTTCCATTCCAAATACATAATTAAACGTATTATTCTCTTCAAAAAGTTTAATCTGCTC
Source organism: uncultured Lachnoclostridium sp. (assembly GCA_947178155.1). Taxonomy (GTDB): domain Bacteria; phylum Bacillota; class Clostridia; order Lachnospirales; family Lachnospiraceae; genus Butyribacter. Next base: position 3,517 of record CAMWXG010000138.1, on the reverse strand, counting down.
ACCAATATACTTAAATCCCGTTAAAACTTCAATAAGCTCTGCCTTATATTCTGCTGCTATGGCTTTTAACATATCAGTTGTAACAATAGTCTCTACTATTGCAGGATTTTCTGGCATAGTATCTTTAAGTGCCTTTTCCCTCAAAATATATTCAGCAATAAGCGAACCTGACATATTTCCTGTAAAGCTTACATATTCACCTGTATTGGTGTCCTTTGCATAAACACCAAGTCTGTCAGCATCAGGATCAGTAGCAATTACTATATCAGCATCAACTTCTTTTGCATGTTTAAGTGCAAGCTCCCATGCTTTAGCATCTTCTGGATTTGGATATGCTACTGTTGGGAATGTGCCATCAGGCTCTTCCTGCTCTTTCACTATATATACCTGCTCAAAACCAAGCTCTTTTAAAACTCTTCTTACTGGAATATTGCCTGTTCCATGAAGCGGTGTATATACAATCTTAATATCTTTTGAAACTTCCTTAATCATCTCAGGATGTATGCTTTGCTTTTTAAGTTCCTCCATATAAGCGTCATCAATATCACTTCCAATAACTGTTAAAAGACCTTTAGAAACCGCTTCATCATAATCCATTGTCTTAATCATAGAAAACTCTGTAACCTTTGCAACCTCTGCAAGAATATTTTTGTCATGAGGTGGTGTAATCTGCGCTCCGTCTTCCCAATAAACCTTATATCCATTGTACTCTCTTGGATTATGGCTTGCAGTAATAACTATTCCAGCAATACATCCAAGCTTTCTTACTGCAAATGAAAGCTCTGGAGTAGGTCTTAATGACTCAAATAAATACGCCTTTATACCATTTGCATTAAGCGTAAGCGCAGCTTCTCTTGCAAATTCCGGTGACATAATTCTTGAATCAAATGCGATTGCAACCCCCTTATCCTGACCTGACTGACTTATTATATAATTAGCAAGTCCCTGTGTTGCCTGTCTTACTGTGTAAATGTTCATGCGGTTTGTGCCTGCTCCAATAACACCTCTTAAACCACCTGTACCAAATTCAAGCTGACGGTAAAACCTGTCCTTTATTTCCTCCTCATCATCCTTAATCTTAGTAAGCTCCTCCTTTGTCGCATTATCAAAATAGCTGTCATTAAGCCATGTCTCATAAGCCTCTTTATAATCCATAAAATAACTCCTTTCTTTCTCTATATATTATTAATATATTATTTTTTAATTAGTTAAAATTTTATTGAATATAGTATCATCACCAACACAAAACTTTTATATACTGAAAAATTTAAGATTTCTATCAAGTTCGTCTGCAAGATCATTTAACTCTCTTGAAGCATTTACAAGCTCTGATATTGTTTCATTTAAGCCTAACATAGAAGCAGTAGTTTCCTGTGCTGAAGCAGCATTCTCCTCTGAAATTGATGAAAGGCTTAAAATGACTTCCTCCACCTTTTTTCTCGCATTTTCACAAACTGATGCACTTTTCTTTATTTGTCCTGTTTCAGAATGTGAATTTTCTATTCCATGCTCAAGCGCCCTAAAATGATCTTTCGTTTTATTAATCTTCACTTGCTGAGAATTCATTATCTCTGAGACCTCATCTACAATACTTACTGTCATTTCTGTATCATATACAAGCTCCTCTATAACATTTTTAATCCTCTCTGCTGAGGATGCCGACTGAGACGCAAGCTGTGAAATCTGAGAAGCAACTACTGCAAAACCTTTTCCTGCCTCCCCGGCCCTTGCCGCCTCAATGCTCGCATTTAGAGATAACAGATTAGTCTCACTTGCAATATCAGTTATAAGTTCAGTTGCATCCTGTATCTTTTTAACCGACTCTTTTGTTGTATAAATCTGTTTAACCACCTGTGAAAACGCATTTGAAGTTTTAACATTAGTATCATTTAACTCAACCATAAAAGCTGATGACCGTTCGCTTACAGACCTCATATCATCTGTAATATCCGCAAGACTGTCAACACTGTCAACAATAGCTTTAAATAAACCTCCCATTTCTGAAATCTCACCAGATGCTGTATCTACTTCTTCTGCCTGCGAAACTGCTCCTACTGATATATCTTCAACAGCCTTCCCAATCTCATCTGAAGCAGTACTGCCTGCCTTTGCCATATTATCAAGCCTGTCACCTGATTTTTTAAGCGTTTCAGAAATATCCTGTACAATTTTTATTACACCTGATATCTTTACAAGAAATTCATTTACATATTTTCCAAATATTGAAAACTCATCACGTGTATTTTCCTCTGCTCTTACTGTAAGATTTCCCTCCATCATACCTGAAAGAGTTTCCTTAAATCTTTTAACACTTCTGTTCATGCTTCTGCTTATATAATATGTATCAGCAAATATAACCAATGCGCTGATAGCAAGCACAACCAATATAATTATAAATAACCTTACTTTTGATTTTTCAGTATCATCATCAATAAGACTTCTGACACTATCTGTAATTTCAGTAAGACTTTGTGACAGCACAATATTTTCTTTCTTTAAGTTCAATATCTCTTTATCAATTTCTGAAATCTGCTCATAAATCAAAAGCTTATTATTTACACGCCCTGCTAAATCACTTTTAGCCTTGTTGTCACTAACATATGCATCAATATTTATACTTATCTCGTCAAATAGATTCTTAATAACTTCTACTTCCTTACTTACATCGTTACCCTCTGTAACATGACTGCTGTATGATGAAAATACTGAATTTATTTCATCATAAGTTCCATTAAAATCATATTTATCTGCAAAGGCACATGCTGCTGTAAGCTTATTAAACTGTCCTGGACTCATGTACAAATCATATGATACGCTTTCATAATTCTGTATATCATAATCTGAAACAGGTATTTTAACAGAAATCTCCTCCCATGCATTATTTGCAGCAGTAAATTTAGCATTTATAAATATACTTTCACTGCCGTTCCATGATGTTGTATCAATTTCTTTAAGTGCATCACCATATGAGCCTGACAGACTTTCTTTATTTAAAGCAGATATATCTATATTTTTATTTTCCTTTCCTTTTTTCAGAGAAATATTATTTATATAAACATCTCCACCATATTCAATAGAATTCCCGCCAATTCTTGCAAGAAGGCTCTCTCTCTTTCCTACATTTGGTATCACATTTGTATACGTAAATTTATAATACCTTTTACCCTTGACATTTACTCTCTTTACCTTGCCTCCAAGCTCTATCCACGTACCATCAACCCAAGATTTATCATCTCTGATTTTTGTAAACTCCTCTCCAATTCCTGTATCATCTTTTAAAAATTCACTATACAGTCCAACATCCTTAGTAAAACCACGTTCTGTACTTAATTTAAGAATATCACTGTAGTTATTTTTACAAGATGTAACAGTTTCATATACAGAAGAAATCTCACTTCTTATATTTCCTGCTCCCTCTTTTCCTGCTGTCTGTGCAAGATTTTCCATATTTGTAAGATTTTCTATTATATTCTCCAAATATGAACTTTCAAGAAAATATAAGTATGATGTATCAAGA
>CAMWXG010000137.1 GCA_947178155.1 uncultured Lachnoclostridium sp. | reverse complement strand
AAAACATCCTCTATTCTTATTCACTTTATATTCCAAACGTTCTTTAACAACACTCGAAGAATTCATTTCTATATAGTAACTGCCACTTCCGCCTTCAATATTAAATCCATATTCTAACGATAAATTATCCTCTGAATTAATCATCTTATATTCTTCAATAAGACTTTCGATTCCATTCATTAATAACCTTGATTTCAAAATTTGCAACATTACTTCTGGCTTAAACGGCATGTCCTCTGGTGGAGCAAGATTTTCATCCAATAAATCTTTAAGCATTCCTTTAACTTGCATTGTTTGCATTGTACGCCGCAATGCAAGAAACGCCTGCGATATACTTGTTTTTCCACTTCCATTAACACCATAAATTATCGCTAATGGTTTTGAAATCGCTTTTTTTACTTGTAAATTTATCTCAACATTTTTAAACGATTTAAAGTTCTTCAATTTAATATATGTGAACATTTTTTCATTCTCCATTTCCATGCTATCATTGTAACATTTTTTGTCTAAAGCGTCAATTATTCTTGCTATTTCTCTGCTTTTTGTTATATATTATTACATTTTTTTATTTTTTGTATTGACAACAGCACATTATATGAATATAATACTATTAGCACTCGACAAACAACTCTGCTAACATTTTCAATAATTAAAGAAACCAGTAGCTGCTACCCTACTGGCCCCTAAGAAATAAATATATATGTTAGACTAACACATCTATCATAAAAATTCAACAGGAACATACATTTGTTTTTTAATTATTATTTATTATAAACGTATTAGACTCAATTAGTAGAAAGGGGGAATTTCATGAAAGAAATTCTTATACTCAGCTCGAAGAGCTATGAAAATGCAGAAACTGTTAATTATGGGGACTGTATACTAATCAATACAGGCTCTGAACTTATCATTTATGATTGCGGACATGAACAACATGCTATTGAAACCATAAACTATATGAAAAAAAATGGTTTTCATAAAGCTAAACTTATTTTATCCCACAATGATTCAGACCACTTTGATGGTATACATAAGCTTCTTGAACAAGACAAGCTGTCTGTTATCAAAACAACTTTATTACTAAAATATAAAGATAAAATTCTGGAAGCTATTGATGATGGTCGTAAAAGCAAAGATTCTATAACAAAACAAATTTTAGAACTCTATAATAATATTGCAGAATTAAGCGGCAAACCAATAGAAGATATTTATGAATATCCCGAAGCACTTTGTCCTGAAGTCGAAATCGTTGGACCTGATTTCAATTACATGATTGACACAGTTGCAAAACGTTTGGATGGACGCGAAGGTGATACTCAAGATGGTGAAACTGCAGTAAACGCTACCAGCATTCAAGTTAAAATTAAATTCGGTTCACACAACTTATTGCTATGTGGTGACTGCTCATTTGCCTCTATTGCAGACAAAATAAGAGATTATGATGCTGTCCAATTACCTCATCATGGCAAAACCAAACAAGCAGATGCTATATTCCAAAAGAAACATGACCAAATATCATCTTTATATATGGTATCTGACAACACCGGAAATAGTAATGGTGGATCAGATAATTTAGATACTACTGGTTATCGTGTATACAATACTAAAAATGGTAATATAAACATCAACATTTTGACATTTAATTCTTCCTCTATCAAAACAGGAAAGGTTTTAGGGGTATAGATATGAGATACTTACTTCAAAAAGCATTCTATAATGAATTGTCTGCTCGTCAGAGGTATATTTATCGTGCAGTATCTCTCTGGACGATAACATCTTCTTGTTCTTCAGATTTTATTCATCTTATAAGTATACCTTCTAATTGTTTAGATGTTTTATTTATTGTTGGACATAACATTGCTGTAAAAAAATATTTTGAAACCTCTTCTATACCTGAAAAAACGATCGTAGCTATTACTTGTGATGGATCGATTCACTTTTCAAAACTGAGCCTACCAAAGAAAACAATATATTTGCCTCACCAAAATGAAAATAACTATGTAGATTTAATTGATGGCAAACTTTATGGATTTGATTTTGACCTAACAAAATCAGAAATTCAATTTTATAATTCCAGAAATAACACTGACATCTTACAACGTCTAAATACTTCTTTTAAAAAATTATAGGAGGATAATCACATGAAAGATTTATTTGCTTCCTTTGGAGCATATAATTTAAGGGCACGTATTAGTGTGGGAATCATTTTTTTAGCCCCATGGCTTTTAGAACTATATTTATTAATTCCAGAATTGCATAATTTATCATCAACTATTATTGTAGCTATAATTTCTTATGGAATAACCAATGTAATTATTGTGTATTGTCGTATACCTGGATGTAAAGCAATGAGAAAATGTTTTCCTCAAATACTCCCTGCACAAGAAGCATTACTTCCTTCAAGTTCTTGGCTAGATTGCAAAACTAAACAAAGATATTATTCTTTTCTATCAGAACATGTATCTGGCTTTGAACAACATGAAAGGGACTCTGAAATGACAATTCCTACTTCCACAGCAGTAACTTGGTTAATTGCACAAACAAGAAATAATACAAATTTTCCTTTAATAGCTGAAGAAAATATTAATTTTGGTTTTTCTTATAACCTTCTTGGTTTAAAGCCATATGGTCTACTCATATCCTTTATTGGCTTAATTTCTAACGGAACTTTATTTTATCTTTACTACAAACAAATTTTAAACATAGAACCGAAACCACTAATTGCAGGCTTCATAATAGATATTTTATTTTTATTGTTATGGATATTTATAGTCACAAAACATTTAGTTATATCTTGTGGAAAAAACTATGCTCGGGCACTTCTTTCTGCATGTGACTCCCCTCATCTTCATTAATGTAGAAATAGCAGATTCATTATCCCCTGGTGAATCTGCTATCTTTAACATGATATTTCATAATATATCCTTACCTATAGCATACACATTTTTTCTTATTAACTGTATGTTGTTCTATATTCCCATTTTTTAACTGGATACATGTTATATACATCTAAAACCTATACACATTTTTTTCGCCAGAAATGTATGGCTTTTCATGTTCTGGTTCAGGTAATTTGTTGCCAGCTTTTAAATCAGATGCTGCCAGCCTATCTGCTGTTTCATTATACCTGTCACCCATATAGTTGCAACTTTCTTAAATGAAATATTGATTTTCTTTCCATAATCAATCCCTGTATATCCCATGGTAAGCTTTTTCCTAGTTTTCTATTCATAGTCAGCTCATACTTCTATACCCATATAGTCATAATATATCTTCACTGCCCTATAATCATTGCTGACATACTATTTTACTACACACACTGCCTCCCAATACTTAATCCCTTCTTCGCTACATATATTTTTTTGCTATATTTTACTTCATTCCTTTTCTATGACCTATATATCCACTGTTGCTCTCTTAAATAGAAGTTTGTCATCAAAGTCTATGTCATATTCTTCCTTGGGTCATACTATGACAGCTTTTTCTTCATCAAGCTTTATGTCATTTCTTTCCATATGATCCCACAGAATTTCACAATCATTTGAACATTACATTCTACTTCGGCGCAGTGTCCATGCCAATCAGTACAAGAACAACAGTATCCTGGAATCATACTAACAATTTCTTCATATTTCTGTTTATTAATCATAAACAGAATATTCATCTCATTTTCATTGTGTTTCAATCATGTTAGTAATTATCTACACCTATAATATGGTAGGTTTTTTAGATACAGAGAAAAATTTTTCAAAAAAATTTATAAATAAAGAAGAACTTTCAAACTTCATCCCTGAATCCATCATAAAGCCATATATCTAATGATTGGATTTTATGACACAGGAATTCAAGTTAAAAGATATTGACCAGCCACAAAGAGAGACTTCTCGAATAAATATGATCCGATGTATTTCCATCATGCACATCCAGCAAAAAATTTGAATGTGAAAGAAAAAAGCAAAGAACTACAAAGATTTTATAGATATCTTATGATAACTGTGGTACGATAAAAGCAGAAAAAGCAAAATCAGGGCAGGTGATAACTATGGATACCAATAGTAAATTATTAGATTGCTTATGTAAAAATATGATAGCATATTTTGCAGGAGATCCCAAAAGGATACAGCACTTCGTTAAAGTACACAGTTTCGCAAAATTAATCGCACAAAATGAAAACCTGACAGATGAACAGCTACTTATATTAGAAGCAGCAGCTTATGTCCACGATATAGGAATAAAACCTGCAGAAAACAAACATGGAAAATGTAATGGCAAACTTCAAGAACAGTATGGTCCACCAGAGGCAGAAACCATGCTTCGGATCTGTGGTTTTTCAGAACAACAGATTAAACGAATTTCTTATCTTGTTGGACATCATCATACATATACAAACATAGAGGGGATTGATTATCAGATTTTGGTTGAGGCTGATTTTCTCGTTAATTTCTACGAAGATAACTGCAAAAAAGAAACAATACAGAATACATACCAGAAAATTTTTAAAACTAAAACAGGAAGAAGTATATGCAGAACAATGTTTGGCATTGAATAACAATATGAACCAAAAAGAATTTTCCATTCACACTTTTTGTCCACATCTGCATCAATTGATGGAAAATAAGAGCTAATAAAAGAAGACACTATGAAAATGCCATAGCATTGTCCATATTAAGTATGGTATAGTTGTTCTGGAAAGTCCAAAAGCTATATGAGGGAGGTAAGAGTATGAAACATAAAGTAAAAGTAACTGTCATAGACAAAAAATTATATCCAGAATTACAACACCAGTATTGTGCTGATCCAGATTCTGGAGCTTGTCCTTGTTATATATGTTGGTGATGAATTTGTTTTCTACCGGGATGATAAAAGAGATGACTTCTGGCATATGGGACTGGATACACTTGTCAAAACAACAAGTACAAATCCAGATACCATTGCAGGTGGTCCTAAGATGCCTTTCTGTTCCGAAGCTTGGGATGCCATTGCACGATATATTTATACAGGTTTGCAGGGAGGCTCCATAATGAAGGGCTGGATGAAAGAAGAAAATACAATAATTACCTGCTGTTCTGATGGAACAAGACCAGTGATTTTCAAAATAGAACGAATTGACTATGAATAATAACATGACAAATTCTATTCTACTTATCAGCTAATATAATGTAAAAACAGAATAAGCAAGTATCATCAGGGCATATTGTTCCAATTATATGCTCTGTTTTTATTCTCAAAATATCACATGTTGTAAAAAACACAAAAAAGAAAAAATGAATAAAAGAAGATATCTGTTAGCACTCATTTCTGCCAGATTCGATTCCCTTAAACTACTGGTATAATCATTTCAAATTATATAAGCAGTAGTTAGTAAGGAGCTTTTGTGTCCTAGAAATAATGTGTAACAAAAAAGTCCTAAAACTGTCTGCTATACTCATCAAAATACGACAGTGTAACAGTAACAAAAGTAACGAACATTAATTTTAGGATTGAAAGGAGGAGGATAGAAATATGTGTTTGTATGGATATTGCAGAATTTCAAAAAAATCACAATCTATCGAGAGACAAGTAAGGAACATAAAAAAAGAATATCCTAATTCAGTGATTATCCAAGAGGCATTTACAGGAACAAAGATAAACAGACCTGAATGGAATAAGCTATACAAAAACCTTCAAAATGGTGATATAATAATTTTCGACTCTGTAAGTCGTATGTCCAGAAATTCGGAAGAAGGATTCTCTTTGTATAAAGAACTATTTGAAAAAGGAATATCCCTTGTTTTTCTGAAAGAACACCATATTGATACCGATTCTTACAAAAAAGCCATGCAGGGTATTATAGATATAAATATCAAATCAGGAGATAGTGCCACAGATAATCTGATTCATGGGATTATGTCAGCCATTAATAAATTTATGATGAATAAGGTTGAACAGGATATCTACAAGGCATTTGAGCAATCTGAAAAAGAGGTCTTGGATTTACACCAAAGAACCAAAGAGGGGATCGAAACTGCACGATTGAATGGTAAACAGATTGGTTTACCCAAAGGCACAAAATTAGTAACTAAAAAATCTATTCGTGCAAAAGAGCAAATTCGTAAATATAGTAAATATTTCAATGGCTCTCTTTCAAACGAAGATGTCTGGAAATTGATTGGAATTTCCAAAACTACATTCTATAAATATAAAGAAGAGATGCTGGCAGAACTACAATCCTAATTACTATATGTACTACCTACCAAAGAATAACAGCTTCATTAATGGATTGCTCATTTTGAATAAAATACCATATTTAATATGCAGGAGAATTTCCTCACCCCTCTAATTACTCTCCTGTAAAATAGAAACCGATGGTATATGCCATCGGTTTTTTTGACAAATTATGCATCTGAACTCATATTATTCTTTGCATAATATCGCTATGTTCCTGTTTATCATTTTATATTCAATCCCCAATTTGTTACAAGTGTGATATAGTTTCATCATCAAACCTTGAGCTGTGAGTTTTTCTAAGTTTCCTTCATTTATTATCATAAAGACATAATTTCCATTTTTGGGATTCAGTTCCAATGCCTTTGAAATAAGCCTGGCTCTTTCCCACTTGCTAAAGATGCCTTTATGGGCATCTTCCTTCTTCAGATTTGCAATTTCCAGAAAAGAAACATCACCAGAAAACCACAAACCTAAAGCCAATGCTCTGATATCATCTGGATGCAGATTTATCCATTCATTGATTCTTACTGTTTCCTCGTTAGTATATGGGTTATTAATATACCGAATTCCACTGCTCGAACACATCAAATAATTTTTGTATACATGTTTGTTAGGTACAAAATCCAGCATATCATTCTCTTCCATTTTATTCAGCCCTGTCTGCAGCATCCCAGTGAAGCACTTGAGCCTAGTCCTGTCCTTTTCGTATATTTTTCCAGCCTGTAATACAAATTTTCTAATTAGGAGATCAGAAAGCTCCCTAGCAGGCATATTACCAATTTCACTTTTTTTAATGTTATTTTCAAAAACTGATTTGTACAATCTTGTATTTTCTTTATAAATTTGCCCGGATTTTATTGCTTTTTCTAATTCTATTTCTATAATAGATGCTAAACAAG
>CAMWXG010000136.1 GCA_947178155.1 uncultured Lachnoclostridium sp. | reverse complement strand
TATCTATATTTTGTGGTATTTATGAGAATGCTATCACTAGATGTTGATGTGTCAAAAATCACGATTTTTATGTTGTTTTTTATGTATTTTTTTCAGATTAAATTTATTCATTTTTACTTGACGGAAATGCTCTAATCTTATATAATCGATATGATATTTTCCAAATAAGGACATTAAAATATTTGTTTACCTTATCATACATTAAGGTTCAGTAAAGGAGGTGCATCAGACATGAAAATGACTTTCCAGCCTAAAAGAAGACAGAGATCTAAAGTTCATGGTTTCAGAGCCAGAATGAGTACTCCCGGCGGAAGAAAAGTTTTAGCAGCCAGAAGAGCAAAAGGAAGAAAAAGATTATCAGCATAGGCCGCGTTACGTGGCCTTTTTTTCTATGCAGGCATATAAATTATGAGTTATAAATTTTCGGAATCCTTAAAAAGGAATATTGATTTTCAGTCTGTCTATAAGAAGGGCAAATCGTATGCCAACAAATATTTAGTAATGTATGTTCTGGAAAATAGAATGGAAAAGAACAGACTGGGAATAAGTGTGAGTAAAAAAGTTGGGAACAGCATTGTAAGACATAAGGTAACAAGATTGATAAGAGAAAGTTACAGACTACATGAAAATATATTTAATAGTGGTTTAGATATAGTAGTCATAGCCAGAAGCAGTGCTTCTTCTGTTTCATATTGGGAAATAGAAAGCGCTTTATTACATCTTGCAAAGCTTCATCATATTATTAAGAAATAAATGTGATGAGGAAATCAGAAAATAAAATGAAAAATTTGTTGATTTTATTGATTAAATTTTATAGAAAGTATATTTCTCCAATGAAACACACCAAATGTCCATATTTTCCTACCTGTTCAGAATATGGACTTGAAGCTGTTGAAAAATACGGAGCTTTAAAAGGCAGTTTATTGGCTTTGTGGAGGATAATCAGATGTAATCCTTTTTCAAAAGGAGGTTATGATCCTGTACCATAGGATTAATTGATAAAATCAAAAACAGGAGGAAATAAATTGACAGGGATTATTTTAACTCAGGATGATGGTTTGATATTAGGTCCTATTGCCAAGGTTCTTGGATATCTTATGGAAGGAATTTTTTCTCTCTTAGATTTAATTGGAATTCCTAATGTAGGTTTATCTATTATATTATTTACAATCGTTATTTATTTATTGTTGATGCCTTTAACCATTAAGCAGCAGAAGTTTTCCAAACTTTCTGCCAAAATGAATCCAGAGCTTCAGGCAATTCAGGCAAAGTATAAAAATAAAAAAGATAATGATTCTATGATGGCAATGAATGCTGAGACACAGGCTGTATATGCAAAATATGGTGTATCTCCCAGCGGCAGTTGTATTCAGCTTTTAATACAAATGCCTATCTTGTTTGCACTTTACCGCGTCATCCAGGCTATGCCTGCTTATGTTACAAAGATTGGTGATACTTTTAGAGTATTGGCTGAAAAGATTATTTCTGTTGATAATGCTGCATTTTTACAGAGTTCTGAGCTTAGCAGTGTTGTAAGTGCTGTGAGAATGTACAGCAAAAATTTTGAATCTAACTTAGCAAATGGTGTAATTGATGTTCTAAATAAGGTATCTTCTTCTGATATGAGCGTGATTTCTGATCATTATGATCTTTCACAGCTTACTTATGAAGGACAATTGATCTTAAGCAATGATACGACTCGTGGGTTAATTGATACTTATAATAATTTCCTTGGAATCAACATAGGTAATTCTCCTTCTTATATGGTGAGCCAGGCATGGAATTCTCCTGATGGAATACAATGGCTGCTTATTATAGCTGCTCTTATTATTCCTGTTCTTTCGGCTAGTACGCAATGGATTAATACAAAGCTAATGCCTCAGGCTGATACATCTAATAGTCAGAATGATCAACAAAATTCAATGGCACAGTCCATGAAAATGATGAATACCATGATGCCTCTTATGTCAGCGTTCTTTTGTTTTACGCTTCCGGCAGGTATGGGGCTTTATTGGATTTCTGGTTCTGTTGTAAGAAGTATTCAGCAGATCATTATCAATAAGCATATCGACAAGATAGATGTAGACGAGCTTATTAAAAATAATGAAGAAAAGAGAATAAAGAAGCTTGAAAAAGCTGGAATAGATCCAAGAACGGTGAACAAAAATGCTACTTTAAATACAAAAAATGTAAATACTTATAAATCTTCAATGTCAGCTAGAGCAAATGTAAAGCCTATGACGCAGGAAGAAAAAAATGAAGCAATGAAAAATGCTACTGAGTATTATAATAAAAATGCTAAACCTGGAAGCATTGCGGCAAAGGCAAATATGGTTAGACAGTATAATGAAAAGAATAACAAATAGGGGGTATCATTATGGAGTACATTGATTTTACAGCTAAAACAGTAAATGACGCGATTACAGAAGCATGTCAGAAATTTGTTGTTACCAGTGATAAACTGGATTATATTGTAGTTGAAGAAGGTTCATCAGGTTTTCTTGGTATTGGTTCAAAACCTGCCATGATTAAAGCAAGGGTGAAAGGTTCTGTTGCAGATAAGGCAAAAGAATTTTTAAATGAAGTTTTTAGCGCAATGAACATGGTTGTGGTTATTGATGTAAAATATAATGAAGATAATAGAAATATGAACATTGAATTAAGTGGGGATGAGATGGGTGTCCTGATTGGAAAAAGAGGACAAACACTTGACTCTCTCCAATATCTGGTATCTTTAGTGGTAAACAAAGATTCTGAGGAGTATATCAGAGTAAAGGTAGATACAGAAGATTATAGAGAAAGAAGAAAAGAAACGCTTGAAAACCTCGCAAAGAATATTGCATATAAAGTAAAGAGGACAAAACGTTCTGTTTCTTTAGAGCCTATGAATCCATATGAAAGAAGAATTATTCATTCTGCATTACAAAATGACAGATTTGTAACAACTCATAGTGAAGGAGAAGAACCTTTTAGGCGGGTTGTCGTAACATTGAAAAGATAATGAATATGATGTAAATAAAAATGTTGGGGGAATTGTCCTCCAGCATTTTTTAAATAAAAAAAATATATTTTTAGAGGTTAATATGAAAACTGATACGATAGCTGCTATTGCGACTGCTATGAGTCATTCGGGTATAGGAATCATCAGGGTAAGCGGGGAAGAGTCCATAAATATAGTTGATTCTATTTACGTAAATAGGAATCATCAAAAATCTTTGAAAAATTTTATGACAAATACCATTCATTATGGGTTTATTTGTGATGGAGAAGATGTTCTGGATGAAGTCATGGTTTCTGTTATGAAAAGACCTAATAGTTTTACTACAGAAGATACCGTTGAAATTAATTGTCATGGCGGTATATTAGTTATGAACCGTATATTGGAGCTTGTGATCAAAAGTGGTGCAAGATTGGCAGAGCCTGGTGAATTTACAAAACGTGCATTTTTAAATGGGAGAATTGATTTGTCAGAAGCGGAAGCAGTAATGGATATTATATCATCCAAAAATGATACTGCACTTAAGAGTTCTGTTAAACAACTTAGAGGATCCGTTTATCATAAAATAAAGGAACTCCGTGAGTTGATTATTTATGATATAGCATTTATAGAGTCAGCGCTGGATGATCCTGAGCACATAAGTCTCGAAGGTTATCCTGAAAAGTTAGGTATAAAGATATCAGATTTAATTCATGATGTGGATAACCTATTATTATCTTCTGAAAATGGAAAAATAATAACAGAAGGGATTAATACGGTAATTGTTGGAAAGCCAAATGCAGGAAAATCTTCTTTATTAAATATATTAGCTGGAGAAGAAAGAGCAATCGTTACAGATATTGCCGGTACGACCAGAGATATCCTTGAAGAAAATATTATTCTTCAAGGAATTAACCTTCATATAATTGATACAGCAGGTATTCGCTTAACAGAAGATGTTATTGAAAAAATAGGAGTGGAAAAAGCAAAAAAATACTCACAAGATGCTGATTTAATTATTTATGTGATAGATTCTTCTGTTCCTCTGGATGAAAATGATTATGATATTATGAAAATGATTCAAGATAAAAAGAGTATTGTTTTATTTAATAAATCTGATTTGATTTCAAAAGTATCTTTAGAAGATTTAAGGAATCTTTTAGATAAAGATGTTATAATAGTAAAAACTTCCACAAAAGAAAATACAGGGATAGAAAATTTTGAAGCTGCCATAAAGAGTTTGTTTTTTAAAGGAGAGATTTATTCCGATGACGAAGTCATGATTACAAACTTAAGGCATAAGGAAGCTCTTAAAGAGACACTTGAAAGCTTGAAATTAGTCGAAAAGAGTTTGGAAGCAGGAATGCCGGAAGATTTTTATTCCATTGATTTGATGAATGCGTACAGCAGCCTCGGAAAAATTATTGGAGAAGAAGTTTCTGATGATTTGGTAAATGAGATTTTTTCTAAATTTTGTATGGGAAAATAGGATGAGTAGTATGTTAAATGAAAAAAGTGATTTTATTCAAAAAGTAGATGTGTGTGTTGTGGGTGCTGGTCATGCAGGATGTGAAGCTGCTTTAGCTTGTGCGCGGCTTGGTCTAGATACAGTGATTTTTACTGTAAGTATAGACAGTATTGCTCTCATGCCTTGTAATCCAAATATTGGTGGATCTTCAAAAGGCCATCTTGTAAGAGAATTGGATGCTCTGGGCGGGGAAATGGGAAAAAATATAGATAAAACATTTATTCAGTCTAAGATGCTTAATATTTCAAAAGGTCCAGCTGTTCATTCTCTCCGTGCTCAGGCAGATAAAGCAGAATATAGCCGTTCCATGCGGAAGGTTCTTGAAAACCAAGAACATCTATCAATTAAACAGGCAGAAGTGTGTGAACTTATATGGGAAGAAAAGGAGTCTTACAAGAAAATAAAGGGTGTTAAGACATTTACAGGTGCCATATATGAATGTAAAGCTGTGGTTTTATGTACAGGGACTTATCTAAAAGCAAGATGTTTATGTGGTGAAGCGATTACTTATACTGGACCTAATGGACTCCATGCCGCAAATCATTTGACAGATTCTCTTATATCTATGGGAATTGAAATGCGTCGTTTTAAGACAGGTACGCCTGCAAGGATGGATAGGAGAAGTATTGATTTTTCTAAAATGGAAGAACAGTTTGGTGATGAAAGAATAGTTCCTTTTTCTTTTTCTACTGATCCTGATGAAATACAGATTGACCAGGTTTCATGTTATCTTACTTATACTAATGAAAGAACACATGAAATTATAAAAAATAATCTTGATCGTTCTCCTATTTATGCAGGAATTATTGAGGGAACTGGACCAAGATATTGTCCTTCTATTGAAGATAAAGTAGTTAAATTTTCTGATAAAGAAAGGCATCAGGTTTTTATTGAACCAGAAGGAATCCATACAAATGAAATGTATGTTGGCGGCATGTCTTCTTCTCTTCCTGAAGATGTACAGCTTGCAATGTATCGAACTGTGCCCGGTTTGGAAAAATGTAAAATAGTACGAAATGCATATGCTATAGAATATGATTGTATAAATCCAAGGCAGCTTTATCCTACTTTAAGATTTAAGAATGTGGAAGGACTTTATAGTGGAGGTCAGTTTAATGGAAGCAGTGGCTATGAGGAGGCAGCTGCCCAGGGACTTATTGCTGGAATTAATGCAGCAATGTTTATACTTGGAAAGGAAGAATTGACTCTTGACAGATCAGAAGCATATATTGGCGTTTTGATTGATGACCTTGTAACGAAAGATAATTTCGAGCCCTATCGTATGATGACTTCCCGTGCAGAATATCGTCTTTTGCTCCGTCAGGATAATGCAGATTTAAGACTTCGAGAAAAGGGATATAAAGTTGGATTAATTTCAAAGGATCAATATGAAAAAGTTTTAAATAAAAAATATAAAATAGAAAAAGAAATACAGCGTTTAAAGGATACAAAAATAGGCGCTGCAAAGAATAATCAGGAATTTTTAGAAAGAAATAAGAGTGCATCTTTAAAAACAGGTACAAATCTTGCCGAATTGTTGTGCAGACCAGAATTAAGTTATGATATTTTGAAAGAAATAGATCCTGAAAGAGTTGAATTGCCCTCTGATATCATTGAACAGGTAGAAATAGAAATAAAATATGAGGGGTATATTGAAAGACAGCAGCGTCAGGTTGAACAGTTTAAAAAGATGGAAAAGAAAATGATTCCTTATGATTTAGATTATGATGATGTTCCAAGTCTGCGTCTGGAAGCAAGGCAAAAGCTTAAATCTTTTCATCCTATATCAGTTGGACAGGCATCAAGAATTTCCGGTGTTTCACCTGCTGACATTTCCGTGTTACTCGTTTTTTTAGAACAATATAAAAGAAAAAATGAAAAGGATTTTAAATAATAGTGGATAAACATTTAATATCATTTCAAGAAGATTTGTATAAATTTCATATTCAGTTGAAAGAAAGACAAATACAACAATTTTTGCAGTATTATGATCTATTAAAAGAATGGAATTCTTTTATGAATCTTACGGCGATTATTGATTTTGATGAGGTCTTAAAAAAACATTTTGTAGACAGTTTGTCGTTGATTAATGCAGTGCCGGATTTGAATGAGAAGTCTTATACTTTAATTGATGTGGGTACTGGAGCGGGCTTCCCTGGAATTCCGCTTAAAATAGCTTTTCCTAATTTGAAAATTACGCTTTTAGATTCTCTTAATAAAAGAATTCAGTTTTTAGATGAAGTAATTTCTGTTTTGAATCTTGAAAATATTTCTGCGAATCATGGCAGGGCAGAGGATTATGCAAAACCTGGTAAATTAAGAGAATCTTTTGACTTGTGTGTTTCAAGGGCTGTTGCAAATCTTGCAACTTTGTCAGAATATTGTCTTCCTTTTGTAAAAAAAGATGGTTACTTTATTTCTTATAAATCTGAAAAAATTATTGAAGAATATAAAGATGCAAGGGATGCAATTGATATATTGGGAGGAAGATATGAAAGTCAAATAGAGTTTCATTTGCCTAATTCGGATATTTATAGAAATCTTTTTATCATTAAAAAGGAAAATAATACACCAGTTAAATTTCCAAGAAAAGCTGGAGTTCCATCAAAGGATCCTATTACAAAATAAAATTTAACTTTTCTAATCCTATTTTTTATTATATTATATCTTTA
>CAMWXG010000135.1 GCA_947178155.1 uncultured Lachnoclostridium sp. | reverse complement strand
AGTAATTATATCTTTTTATTTTATCAAGAATAGATATGCTAAAAATAAATTTCTAAAGACGTATATCTGACATTACATCTTTGTCAAGCGTTTCAATATAAATATTTCCATCATCCCAAAATGCAATTTTAGTTTCAATCTTTGGATTTTTTTCAATCGCATCAGGTGCTCTTGCTATCGTATCTGCAATGCGTATCTGCACAGGATGCATATCAAGCGCAACAACAAATGCATTGACATTACCAGCAGAACCTGCATATACATTACCTTTAAGTGAACCAAGTATTATCACATTCCCCTTTGATATAACCTTAGCTCCCGGTTTTACATCTCCTATTATTATAATGCTTGTCTCTGCATCAAGAACCTGTCCGGAACGCAAATTACCTTTGAAAAATTGTCCTGTATTACTGTTATCCTGCTGCCTGTTAACACTGTTTTCAATAGAATGTTTAAATGCAGCTTCTATTTCCGGATCATCTTCCATAATACATACAATTTTAAGTCTGCAGTTTTTTTGAATTATATCTATAATCTCCATTTTCTGCATATCTGTAAGCTTGTATCCTTTAAAAGATATCGCCTTTGATGCCTCACCCAAAATTGCTGCTGAAGCCTTAAACTTAGCTGCAACATCTCTTTTGAGCCTCTCATAGTCAATATCAGGGTTAAGTACAAGAATAATGCCTGATTTACTTCCCTTAATTACCACAGTATCGTTCATGTTCCCCTCCATATTTAAATAATCTTTAATCTATACGTGCTGTACTTGATCCTGGCATCTTAATTCCACCAGATACTTTTTTCCTTGCCTTATTCTTATTATTCTTATTACTGAAATAATATTTATATACATCTCTTACAGTCTGCGCAGCGTTTGCAGATGTGTAACCATTTGGTATAACACAGGTCACAGCTATCTCAGGATTTGAATATGGCGCATATGATATAAAATTAGCATGGTTTGGATGAAACTTTGTCTGCTGTGCAGTACCGGTTTTTCCTGCTACCTTTACATTAAGCCCTTCAAACATAGAACCTATTGAACTGTTTGGTCCATTTACAACAAGATACATACCCTTGTGTACAGCATCCCATGTCGAACTTTTTATCTGAATTTTATTTCTGACATTTGCTTCATTATCAAGAATTGTATTGCCATTTACATCATCAATCTTATCCACAAGCGTAAGGTCATATGTTGTTCCATTATTTGCCACAGATGTAAGGTATCTTGAAATCTGTATAGGGGTATATGCATTTGTATCCTGTCCTATTGCGGCACGCACTGCATCATTGGTTGCAAAATGTGGCGACATCTCTGTTACTTCTATACCTGACTTATCAGTAAGACCAAACATATCAGCATATTTCTCAATCCTGTCAAGACCTCTGGAATAATTTATCTCTCCTCTTGAAGTCTTGCCACTTAGCATATAACCAACATTATAAAAGAAATAGTTACATGATGTTTCTATAGCTGTTGAAACATTCACACTACCATGTGAAGAAGAACTCCAGCACTTTGCCGGATGGTCAATCTTATCAAATACAGTTTGATCGTATATATGCGTTGAAGGTGTAATTACGCCTTCTTCAAGTCCCGCTACTGCAGAAACAACCTTAAATGTTGAGCCTGGTGCAATAGCCTGCTGTGTAGGTCTGTTTAAAAGTGGTGAAGCGGTACTCTGCATCAGATAAGTATTAAAATAATCTGTGTCTACCTTATTTGCCATTTTATTATTATCATAACTTGGATATGTTACCATCGCCTTTACATCGCCATTCATCGCTGTAACTACAAGTGAACCTGAACAAGGTTCAAGTCCTAACTGACCTGGCGTTATCTCAAGTTTCTTTATCTTTTTAATGATAAATGAATATGCAGACATAATACCATTTGAAAGCTTTTCATATTCATTTGCATTGTATTCTATATTTCCCTGGTCAAACATAAGCAGACAGCAATCCCTACCTGACAGCTCATAACTGTATATAAGACTTGAATATACCATCTTCGTATAAACAATATCCTCCTGTAAAAGCTCAATTCCATAATCTACAAGCTTTTTATATATCTCAGATGTACTATAATACTCATCTCCAATTTCTAACACACCTAAATCTATCCAACTTTCTGAAATCGCATATTGAAGGTAACGGCTTAAACTAAGCTTTCCATTTGCATATTTCTTATATGTGGCATCAGATATATCTATCTGGTCTGTAAGGACTATGCCCGCATTTTTTAATGCAGTGTAAAAATATTCTGCAAATTCAGCCATCTCATCTGACATATCATCTGCACAAACCATACTGTCAACATGAAGTATCTGTCTCATCTTCTTTATTATACCCTTAGATTTTGCCTTAAACTTCTTATATGTGCTTTTCTCAAGCTTTGATGCATTTTTATCAGTAAATCTTGAAACATTTACAAGATTATTCTGTATAAGTGCATTATAAACATCATATATAGGTATCTTAATACCTGTTGCAGATTTTCCCTTAGTACCAACGCCTGTACCATTATTAATATTACCTACAAGTATACCTGCAATATGCTCCTCCAAAAGCTTATAACTCTCTTCCTGAAGTTCAGCATCAATAGTCAGATATAAATCGTTTCCTGCTGTTGGATCCACTCTGTCAGACACACTTATTACCCTGCTTGTACTTGAATTAACAGTAAGTGTTTCAGTTCCTTTGGTTCCTTTAAGAAAATCCTCATACACACTCTCAAGCCCCGATATTCCAATCTGGTCATCTAATGTATAACCATCATTTCCCGAAGTCTCGAGCTCTGCAAGCTTTTCAGACGATATTCCGCCTGTATAGCCTATTATATGTGCAAAATACTTACTCTTTTTGTAAACACGAACTGTATCACCTGTAATATCTATACCTGGAAGTTCTATATTATTTTCCTTTATTGCTGCAACAGTTTCCGCTCCCACATCAGTTGCAAGCGTTACAAGCTGATACTGCTTATATCTGTTAATAAACATTGCATACCGTACTGCAAGTATCTTCATAGCAGTCTGCATATCATACTTTTCATTGTCTATCGCAAATCTTGGAGCATTTGTATCACTTGAATTAATATATTCATAAAGCTCTGGTGCTGAAATATCTCTCTGCTCCTGCGTAAGTTTTTCTACCGTAGTAGAGTAAATTTCAGCCTTAAACCTTAAAAGGGCACTTCCCTCTTCTGTATATACAATATTTCCCTTTTTATCAATATCCATATGAAACTCTACAGAAAGACTGTCACCATTATTTTCAATAAGCTTTATTACATTATAAATCATAATATTTTTCTGTTCAGAAGTCAGTGCACCATTTCTGTCATTTGAAGAAAATGTCACATTATATGCAAGCTTATTATACGCAAGAAGTTTTCCATTACAATCATATATATTACCTCTGGTTGCCTTAATTGTACGTATCTTATTGGCACGCTGCTGTGCTTCATCAGCATATTGATCACCCCGCACTATCTGTAATACAAACATGCGCTCTATTAAAATTGCAAACAGCAGGATATATATAACCATTATTGGCAAAAGCCGTGAAGAAAAAAATGATTTACAATAATCTTTCAAAGTATCCCACATTATTACAACCTCCTTTAGTATTTATCTGCACCATTGTCCGTAAGTGGCACTTCAACAGGCGGGTACATCTTATCTTCTATACGATGCATAAGTTTGTATATGATAAGCCCCATAACAACTGTATATATAATTTCCGGCAAAATAAGATTCCTAAGATATGAAAATATATTAAGCCTTCCACGCAGCAGGAAACTAAATGCATAGTATAAAACATTATAAATCAAATCACTGACTGCAAGTGAAAGCATAGGTATTGACAAATCATCTTTAAAATACAATTTATTTCCCTTGCCATTCATATAACCAACAAGCACATATATCAAAATATGTACTCCAATAATATCACCATACATAAAATCCATAAGCACACCGCTTAATATACCTGTATACATACCAAATTTCCTGCCATACATAAAACCTGATGACGCAATCACAATTACCATAAAATTTGGAACAACATTGGCAAGCTTAAAATTTTGAAATACAGCTGTCTGAAGAAGAAAACAAATTATTACAGTTAAAAATAAGCTTATATATCTTTTCATTCAGTAACCATCTCCTCTAATTCCTCTGAATCTTTTACTTGTGTAATTACAAGCACCATATCCAGTTTCGAGAAATCAGCCGCAGGCATCAGATACCCTGCCTGTGTAATATTGGTAGAATCTTTTCTTAAGTCCTTAGCATATCCTATAAGTATACCTGGCAGATATTTATTGCTTATCTGTGATGTTACAACGGCATAACCATCTTTAATATCTGCATTTCCATCTATATCAGTTATATCTATTACTCCTTCATTAATAAGCTCAAGATTACCGCTCACAATACAGCTGTCAGAAGTCTTTAAAAAAGTACCTGTAACATTGCTGGAATCATCAATTATTGATAAAACCCTTGAATAAGACTTATTTACCTGTATTATTCTTCCAACAAGCCCTTCACCTGCCATCACATTCATATTTACTGCAAGCCCATCATCTGAACCCTTATCTATTACAAAAGAACTGTACCAATTATTGCCATCACTACTTATAACACGTGCAGTAACTTTTGGATACCCTGCATACTGCTCATCAAGATCATAAAGTTTCCTAAAACTATCCAGTTCATATTTGTCCTGCTGCAAAAGCTTATTCTCTGCCGAAAGTTCTTCAAGCTGCTTTTTAAGTTCTTTATTCTCATTTACAAGCTTATCAACTGTGTCAACATAATCCATTGCATCAGATACCTTTGCACCAACAATATTAATCCCTTTCTGCATTGGTGTTACAACATTGCCCACCACAGCACGTACAGGTGTCATCTTATCCTGAAATTTAAAGGAAACAAACATAACTATTAAACATACAACAATAATTATGGCTAAAATATATTTTGGATCAACAGTGATTTTTGTCCTTTTACGCATTATTTATACCTTTCCGTTATTCTAATCTGACTGCATATCCTGCTGCAAGCCTTGGATTGTCCATAAGATATCCAAGACCTGATATAACAGTCTTTTGAGCTTCCTTAGTAGTATTTACATTAATATTTAACTCATCAGCAATAAGCCTGTCTATACCATCTATCCATGAAGATGCACCTGTAAGATAAAGCCCTTTTTTTATTATCTCCTGCGATATCTCAGGTGGTGTATGCTCAAGCATCGAACGAACTGAGGAAGCTATTGTATCAAATGTATCAGAAAAACCTGGATGTATCTCTTTAGAAGATATCTGTATCTCACCTGGAAGTCCCTTTAATACATCTCTTCCTACAATTTCTAATTTCTGCTCTGTAGGGAATACAGATATAAGAGATTTTTTAATCTGCTCAGCAGTCTTTTTTCCTATTATATAATTATACTGTTTACGTATATAGCTAATTATCTGTGTATCAAAATAATTGCCCCCATAAGGAAGAAGCTTTGTTACCACTATTCCGCCAAGCGAAAGTATTGATATCTCAGTTGTATCAGCGCCAATATTTACAATTAGTATACCGTTTGATTTCTGAACATCAAGTCCTAAACCATATGCATCTGCAATTGGCTTATCAATAAGATGTATACGACGCGGCTTATAGTCACTTTCCTCGATTACATGCGAATATGCCTGCTTCTCAACCTCTGTTATATCAGCCGGAACGGCAATATAAAACTCTCCGCCTTTCATTTTTCTATTTCCGGTAATCTTTGACGCCATGAAATTCCATAAGGCAACCATATCCTGCATCTGCGCAATCACACCATGCTGTAGAGGAAATGAAACATGTATACTTGGCGGTGCCTTCTCATACATCTCATATGCCTTTTCACCTATAGCTACAGGCTTATTCTCCTTGCCAACAGTTGATACTACATTCCTCTCAAGAAGAATTATGCCCTGACCTTTTTTATATACTTTAATGGTACTTGTCCCAAAGTCAATACCATAAGTCTTTTGTGCCATGAAAACGCTCCTTCCTTCTGGCAAAATTATTATATCTCACTGCAAATAATATTTGCAATGAGTACTGCGAAAGCCACGGCCGGCAAAGCGGCAAAATTCCTTATGTGGCTGTGCGCATCTTAATATATATAATACCCCACAAATAGAGAAGCAAATCATCTTTCATATCATATATAACCGCCTGATTTCAGACTGATAAAACGATTGTCCCCTATAATTATATGGTCAAGCAGCGGAATACCAATAAGTTTTCCTGTATCTGCAATTCTCTTTGTAAGAACAATGTCCTCCCTGCTTGGCGTCGGATCCCCCGACGGATGATTATGTAAAACAATAATAGATACTGCCTTATACTTAAGTGCATTATAATATATTTCACGTGGAAGTGCCATTGCCGAGTTAAATGAACCGCTTGATATAACCATATCATTCAAAAGGGCATTTCTCCCATTAAGCACAAGAAGTCTTACCTGTTCACACTCAAGAAATTTCATCTGTGCCATAAAGTATGCAGCAACCTTTTCAGGTTCATCACACAAAAGCTGTGTATCAGACAGAGATGACGACATAATTCTCTTTGTTATCTCTGTAAGACATAAAAGCTGAATTGCCTTAACCCTGCCAATTCCATGTATCTGCCTAAACTGGTTTAAAGACATCTGAAACAATCCGCCAATCCTACCTCCCGGCACTTCTGACAGTACCCTTGTTGAAAGCTCAGTAACGCGCTCTCCTCTGCCGCCTGTGCGTATAATAACCGCCAAAAGCTCTGCATCAGACAATGCAGCCGGACCATATAACTCACACTTTTCATATGGTCTTTCAGAAACAGGCATCTCCTTCATTGTAAAGCCTTCTGCCATTTTGCAGGCAAAATCTTTGCCCTCAAAATTTTTGTCAGTAAAGTTTATATCCATACAAGCCTCCCATTCTGCGGAAAGCTCTCCCAACACTCGTATGTAATAATAACACAAAACATCTATTTTGTATAGAAGTCAAACCAAAAAATACCTGTACCAATTTAAGATTTTTTCGCAGAAATTATCAAAACAAGCATAAAATTCACATATTTCGACACGCATATCTGCTGGTATAACTTCTTTTTCTCTCTATAAAACGAATTTATGGAATAATCTTACTAATATTACAAAATAAGCCGACATATAGTTCATATAATACTATATATTGGCTTATTTT
>CAMWXG010000134.1 GCA_947178155.1 uncultured Lachnoclostridium sp. | reverse complement strand
ATATATGGGGGATTTAAAATGGATAATTGTTATTTGCGCAGAGCTACAAAAGACGATTTGGAAATATTGTTTGAGTGGGTAAATGAAAAAGAAGTAAGAAAAAATTCAATTTCTACTGACAAGATTTTATTTAATGAACATAAGGAGTGGTTTAGTAATAAACTTAAATCAGAAAGTTGTGACATATATATTTTATGTAAAGATGAAATTCCAATAGGGCAGATACGTCTTGATTATAATGGAAATCATGCAGTTATAAGTTATAGCATATGTAGCAAATACCGAGGACAGGGATATGGACGCAAGATGCTTGTTTTGGCAGAGGAAAAGGTGCGCAAAACGCATAAGGAAATCTGTGTATTTGATGCAGAAGTAAAGATTGAAAATATTGCTTCAAAGAAGAAATTTGAAGAATTGGGATATAAAAGTATTGAACTTATAAAGTATCAAAAAAATATAATTGATAATCCTTTAGCAGTTGAGAAGTATGACAATTCAGTATATAGGGGGGGGTAAAACGGGTACTGCTTTTATCAAATAGTGCAAATGTATTAGAGCTATGTGAATGGTTTTGTGCTAATAATATAAAAGTATTTTTCTATAGCTTACGCTTATCATATGAGCAGATTGAAAACATGAAGCCTGATATTATTGTAAGTTATAATTATAATTACATAATAAAAAAAGAAATTATAGATATGGTGAATGGAAATATTATAAATCTACATATATCGTTACTGCCATATAACAGAGGTGCAAGTCCTAATTTTTGGAGTTTCATTGATGACACTCCAAAAGGGGTGACAATACATTATGTTGATGAAGGAATTGATACTGGTGATATTATTGCACAAAAAGAATTGTTTTTTGATGAAACATGTGAAACTTTTGAAAGTACATATAATAAACTAAATAGCAGGATAAAAGAGTTATTGTATGAAAAGTGGGAGGATATTATAAATAAAAAAATTGTTCCTATAGTGCAAAAAGAACGTGGTTCATATCATAGCATAAATGACTTAAAAGAATTAAAGGAAAGAGTTAAATTTAATTGGAATGATAATATTAGTTTTGTAAAGAGGAAAATAAAAGAGGTGATATAAAAGTGTACATACCATATGGAAAGCAATCAATTTCAGAAGAAGATATACAAGCTGTTGTAGATGTATTGCATTCGGATTATCTGACAACAGGACCTAAAATTGAAGAGTTTGAAAAGGAAGTTGCTAAATATGTTGGAGCTAAATATGCAGTTGCAATTTCAAATGGAACTGTTGCACTTCATGCAGCATGTTTTGCATCAGGAATTACAAAGGGAGATGAGGTTATTACTACTCCTATAACTTTTGCAGCATCTGCAAATTGTGCATTGTATTGTGGTGCAAAACCTGTATTTGCTGATATTGATCCTAATACATATAATATATCACCAGAAGAAATAGAAAAAAATATAACATCAAAAACAAAAGCTGTAATTCCTGTTCATTATTCAGGACAACCCTGTGATATGGATGAAATAATAAATATTGCAGAAAAGAATAACCTAATTGTTATACAGGATGCGGCACATGCTCTTGGAGCTGATTATAAGGGAATGAAAATAGGGAGTTTTGGAGATATGACTATATTTAGTTTTCATCCTGTAAAACATATTACAACAGGTGAAGGCGGTATGATTGTTACAAATAATGAGGAATTTTATAAGCGTCTTAAACTTTTTCGTTCACATGGTATTACAAGAGATAAAGATATGTTAGAGAAGGATGAAGGTGCTTGGTATTATGAACAGCTTGTACTTGGATATAATTACAGAATTACAGATATACAGTGCGCACTTGGAATATCACAGCTTAAAAGGCTTGATAAATTTATATCAAAAAGACGTTTTTTGACAGAAAGATACAATAATGCATTTAAAAATACAGATAGCATAAAGATACCATATATAAAGGAGGAATGTAACAGCAGTCATCATCTTTACGTTATACAAGTTAAAAACAGAAAAGAAATATTTGATAAATTAAGGGAAGCTGGTATAGGTGTGAATGTTCATTATATTCCTGTATATAAGCATCCATATTATCAAAGGAATGGATATGAAAATGTGTGTTGTATAAATGCAGAGAAGTTATATAAGCATATTATAAGTCTGCCTCTTTATTATGATTTAACTGAAGAACAGCAAGACTATGTAATAGAGAAAGTAATTGAATATGTAAAAAATATAGTACAATATAGCATTTAAGATATGTTCTTGTTTGAGTTGCTGTTTGCTACATTCTTAGAAGTATTATATGAAATAGAAATATTGGAGAAATTTATGATTGCAATACGTGCAGACGCTAATAAAGAAATAGCAACAGGTCATATAATGAGATGTATGTCCATTGCTGACAGATTATGTGATCTGGGACAAAAGCCTATATTTATAACAGCAGATAATTCAGCAAAGGATTTAATTGCATCGAAAGGATATAATTCAATATGCCTTAATACTATTTGGAATAATATGAATTCTGAAACAGAGAAAATACTTAGGGTAATAAAAGAAAGTAATATAAATACTTTACTTGTAGATTCATATTATGTCACAAAAGAATATTTAGAAAGTTTAAATAGAGTAATTAAAGTATTTTATATAGATGATCTGGACATGTTTGAATATCCTGTTGATACTGTTATTAATTATAGTATATATGCAGATAAATTTGATTATGAAAATAGATATAAAAAGCTTGGAATGAATACAAAATTTTTGCTTGGCTGTCAATATGTACAACTGCGTAAGGAGTTTGAAAATGTTTCATATAAATTTAGGGAAGTAGTAAAAAATATATTAATTACAACAGGTGGTACAGATAATTATAATATTGCAGGAATGCTTTCAGAAATGTTTGTCAGGCAGGAATGGATAAAAGATATTACAATACATGTTATTGAAGGGGCATACAATGCAAATCATGAGATTTTAGAAAAATTAAGTGTGGAATATGGCAATATTAAACTTCACAAAAATGTACAAAATATGGCTGAGTTAATGGTTGAGTGTGACATTGCAATATCAGCAGGTGGTTCTACATTGTATGAATTATGTGCTTGCGGTGTACCGACAATCTCTGTTTCATTTGCAGATAATCAGTTGGAAAATGTTAAAAGGTTTGATAAAGAAGGGCTGATAATTTATGCGGGAGATGTGAGAGAGGATATGGAAAAAATTTTAGATGTAGTGCAAAAAAATTTTATATTTATGGCAAATGAATTTA
Organism: uncultured Lachnoclostridium sp.; assembly: GCA_947178155.1. GTDB lineage: Bacteria > Bacillota > Clostridia > Lachnospirales > Lachnospiraceae > Butyribacter. The sequence goes on along the minus strand of CAMWXG010000134.1, from coordinate 4,095 downwards.
GTATTAGAAAAGAGTATTCTGATAAAATGAAGTTATCGGTTACAGTTAACGGAGCTAAAAGTATTGCAGTAAAAATTTTTGGTGCATAAATTAACTAAAAAGTATCAGGACAGAAAATATATAGAAGAATGGAACCTGCATTGTTATAGAGTTATTGTTTAGGATACTTTGGGTTTAAAGAATATATCATATATATTAAATGTTATGAAAAAAGATTTGCTAGGAGAGTGGTAAAGATAAGATGGCAGCAATAGGAACAAAGGCAGAAACACTTGCAATGTTATATAACAAGCTTTCAGAGGCGGAAGTTTTATCACAGTATTTATTTACTGTAGGTGAATGGAAGTATAATAAAAGGCAGATATATGATAATGCAATAAGGAAACTTGGAAAAGAAAGTAAATTAATTGTTAGAAGTAGTGCATTAAATGAGGATACATTAGAAATATCTCAGGCTGGAAAATATGAATCGGTTACAAATGTATTTGGAAGAGAAGTATTTGAAACAGCGGTAGATAGAGTAATTGCATCGTATGATATAGAAGACGAGAAAAATCAGGTATTAGTACAACCAATGCTTGAAGAAGTAACAATTTGTGGAGTTGCATTTACGTTAGATCCAAATACTCTTGGAAATTATTATGTTATTAATTATGATGAAACTGGTTCTACTTCATCAATTACTTCAGGAATAAGTGGCGAAAATAAATTGCTTTATGTGTTTAAGTCACAAGAAGGAAAACAGCAGTTATCTGATACTATGTTAAAGCTGTATAGGACGCTTGAAGAACTTGAGGAAATTTTTGAAAGTAATACATTGGATGTAGAATTTGCTATAACAGGTCAGGGAGATTTGTATATTTTTCAGGTTAGACCTTTGTGTATTAGTGAAAAAGCTGTTGAATATCACAAGCAATATAGTGAATTGAAGCTTATTGAAGAAAAAATAAAAGGTGCACAAACTAAAAAGCCATATCTTTGCGGGGATAAGACTTTGTATGGAGTTATGACAGATTGGAATCCTGCGGAAATGATAGGAGTAAGGCCGAAACAGTTAGCATTAAGTTTGTATAAAGAAATTATTACTGATAGCGTATGGGCTTATCAAAGGGATAATTATGGTTATAGAAATTTAAGAAGTTTTCCATTAATGGTTGATTTTGACGGGCTTCCTTATATTGATATCAGAGTAAGTTTTAATTCGTTTATTCCAGCTGAACTTGATGAAAAGATTAGTGAAAAACTTGTAAATTATTACATAGAACGTTTGAAAGCAGAGCCTGTCAAGCATGATAAGATTGAATTTGATATTGTTTTTTCATGTTATACATTAGATTTACCAGAGCGTATTTCTATTTTGAAGGAATATGATTTTTCAGATTTAGAAATACAAAAAATTATTATTGCATTGAGGAATGTTACAAATCGTATTATTGATCATAAATCTGGGTTATGGCGGGTTGATATTTCAAAAATCAGAGAACTGGAAAAAAGATATGACAAGATAATAGACAGTGATATGGAAGATCTAGAAAAAATATATTGGTTATTAGAAGATTGTAAGCGGTATGGGACACTTCCTTTTGCTGGTTTGGCAAGAGCTGCATTTATTGCTGTTCAGATATTACAGTCATTGATTACAAAAGAAATTATTTCAAGAGAAGATTATCAATGTTTTATGAATGATGTAAATACAGTAAGTTCTAATTTGAAAGAAGATTTTTCTGGTATGTCTAAGTTGGAGTTTTTAAATAAGTATGGGCATCTCAGACCAGGAACTTATGATATTACTTCAAAGCGATATGATGAAGCTCCTGATATTTATTTTGACTGGGATAAAAGAGAAAAGCATCAAGCTAAAGAAGACAAGCTGCCTTTAAAACTTTCTTTGGGACAGTTAACTAAATTTTCAAATATTTTAAAGGAAAATGGTTTAAATGATAACATACTTGAATTAATGGATTTTGTAAAGTCAGCTATTGAAGCAAGAGAGTATGGAAAATTCATTTTTACTAAAAATTTAAGTAAGATTATTCAGATGATTGGGCAATTGGGAGAAAAATACGAATTTTCAAAAGAAGACTGTGCTTATATTAATATACTTGACATAAGTGAGTTGTATTCATCCACAAAAGATATCAGGAAAAATCTGAGTGATTCAATTAGGCGTGGAAAAGAGCTTTATGATATGACAAAGACAATTGATTTACCACCACTGATAATGTCTTCTGACGAAGTCTGGAAATTCTTTTACCCAGATACAGAGCCAAATTATATTACAATGGGGACAGCATGTGGAGAAGTGATATTTTTAGAAAATGTGTATGATGACATTGAGATTAATGGGAAGATTTTATTGATTCCAAGTGCCGATCCAGGCTTTGACTGGATTTTTTCGCACAATATTTTAGGATTTATTACAAAGTATGGTGGTGCAAATTCTCATATGGCGATTCGTGCAGGAGAGCTTGGAATACCAGCAGCAATTGGAGTTGGAACAAAAAAGTTTGAACAATATAAAAAAGCTTCTTATATTGAGATAGATGCTTTAGCTAAAATTGTTAGAATTATAAAATGATTTTGTGAATAATGAAAGGGAGGAATATAAATGAAACATGGTGATTTTACAGAATTAGCAAAATTTTATGTAGATAGACCAGGATACTCTTATGATGCTTTAAATTGTATTCAGGCATATATGTTGCAGAGAAGTATGAAAGAAGGGAATGATGAATGTATAAAGTTTGCTGACGTGGGTGCAGGTACAGGCAAATTGACTGAAAATTTGATTAACTTGGAAATAAAAATGAATGGATTTGCTGTTGAGCCAAATGATGCGATGCGTGCAGAAGGAAAGAATGCATTTGAAAAAGTTGAATGTGTACAATGGCTTGAGGGAGCAGCAGAGCAAACAAATTTGCCGGATTCCTGTGTAAATTGGGTACTTATGGGTTCTTCTTTTCATTGGGCAGATGCGCCAAGAGCCATGAAAGAATTTCACAGGATTTTAAAGCCAGGTGGTTTTTTTACAGCTATTTGGAATCCAAGAAATATTGAAAGCAGTCAATTACATATGGAAATTGAGCAAATTGTTTATGATGAAATACATACAAATAAGAGAGTGTCATCTGGAAATAAAATAACTTCTGATGATATGGCAGAACGAATGATGTCAACAGGATATTTTAATCATATGCTTTTTATTGAAGCAGAGCATGAAGAGCGTATGACAGTAGAAAGATATATGAATATTTGGAAATCAGTTAATGATATTCAAGTTCAGGCTGGTGAAGAGGGATTTAAACGCATCCTTAATAATATCGAAAACAAGCTTGTTGGAATGTCAGAAATAGTTGTCCCATATCGTTCTCGCGCATGGACAGTACAGGTGATGAAATGAAAATAGTTTTATACACTCAAAGAGTGGAAATTATAGAAAGTTATGACGAAACAAGGGACTGTGCTGATCGCCAAATACCATATTTAATAAAAGAATGCGGATATTTGCCAATACCAGTACCTTGTATAGAAGAAGTTTTACCAATAATGATTGAGCAATTTATTCCAGTAGGAATTTTACTGACAGGTGGAAACAGCCTTTCGGAATATGGAGGTAATGCACCAGAGCGGGATAAGTTAGAAAGAATTTTATTAGATATTGCGATTAAAAAGAAGATTCCGGTATATGGATTTTGTCGTGGAATGCAGGTAATACTTGATTATTTTGGATGCAAATTGGTTGATATAGGTGGACATGTTGCGGTAAGGCATGAGGTATTTGGAAATATTTCTGAAAAAGAAGTTAATAGTTTTCATAATCAGGGATGTAAGAATTGTGTTAATTCTTTAGAGGTGTTGTCAAAAACGGCAGATGGTGTTATTGAGGCAGTCAGACATAAGGAATATCCAATTCTAGGTACTATGTGGCATCCAGAGAGAGAAAAGCCTTTTAAAGCGCAGGACATTAAACGTATAAAAAAGTTATTTGAAGGAGTATAAACAGAAAGGGAGAGTAAAATGAAAGTAATTATATTAGCTGCTGGGCAGGGATCAAGATTAAGACCTTTAACTGACCATTGTCCTAAATGTATGGTT
>CAMWXG010000133.1 GCA_947178155.1 uncultured Lachnoclostridium sp. | reverse complement strand
GCGCTAATATTTGGAGGTTCTGTTGCCAAAGGGTGTGAGCGCCCCGATTCTGATTTAGATGCTATGGTTGTCTTGTCTGACAAAAGTTATGATGAACATCAAAAACAAAATAATACTGCTGAAACAATAGAGGGATTTTGCACCTATGAAGGCGGATATTTTGATGTAAAATATATGACAAAACAATTTTTAATTGATGCTGCCAAAAAAGGCAGTGAACCAGCACGTAATGCCTTTTGCAAAGCACAAGTATTATTTACAAAAGATGCTGAAATTCCAGATATTGTTTCACGTATTCCTATTTTTCAAACTGCCGAAAAAGAAGAAAAAATGCTGTCATTTTATTCTAATTTTTGGTTAAATTATTATTATTTTCTAAAAAGCTGTCCAATTAGCGGATATATGAAATTGCATGCAATAAACGAAGTTATTTACAGCATTTACCGAATGGTCTTACAGGAAAATGAAATATTATTTCCAAGTAACAGATGATTAGAAGAGTTTGTAGAAAATATATCAAAAGAAACCTCTGAATTAGTAAAATTAGGCAGGAAATTTGCTATTTCAGTAGAAATCGCAGATGGGGATACTTTTGTAGAACACTTTCTTAAAATTACTACTTACAAGATACCAGAAGATATCGGGAAAATTCTCTCAAGATACACCTCTGATTTTGAACAGTGGTGGCGAGTTCCACGCCCTAATATAAATGAATGGTAAAAAGTGTGAGTATGTTCGCAAAACGAACATACTCACATTCGTCATTATTTTCCTTATAAAGGAATATCAATAAACCTTTCACTCTGTTTGCAAAAATAACTGATGATGCCGAATTTAGAGTTAGTACCCTATCCCTTTTAACACCTCAACAACCTTCTCAAATTTCATTGCATGTGATGCTTTTACCAGTACTGCATCACCATCTTTTATTATATTTCCAATCTCTAAAAGAGCTGTATCTAAATCATTGTAATAATATACCATTTCCTGTTTTCCTGCGTCTTTAGCACCTTTTATATATTCTTTTGCAAGTTCTCCTATACAGATTATACAGTCAATGCGCTTTTCTGCTGCATACTGCCCTATCTCATAATGCATCTTTTTCTCATCTGTGCCAAGCTCAAACATATCACCAATTATTGCTGCTTTTCTTCCTTGCACATCTGAAAGAATATCTATTCCCGCTTTCATTGATACTGGATTTGCATTATAACAGTCATCCATAATTGTGAGTTTATCTGTTTCTATTATGCTGCTGTGTCCTCCTACCGGCTTAAATTTTGCTATGCCTGATGCAATTTTTTCAGGCTCCATACCCATGTCAATTCCAATAGCAATAGCAGCAAGTGCATTTATTATCATATGTTTTCCTGGTAACGGAACATGTATTTTTATCCTCAAATTGTCATAAACAGCATCAAAAACAGTACCTGCCAGTCCTTTGCTTGTGATATTTTCAGCATATATATCATTGTTTATTCCAATCCCAAAAAATATAGGTTTTACACCTCCTGCCTCTTTTATCTGCACAAGTTTGTCATCATCACCATTAAGATAAACTCTGCCGCCCTTAGCCATATATGTAAATATTTCCGTCTTGGCTTTAAGTACACCATCTCTGTCACCAAGATTTTCAAGATGGCACTGACCAATATTTGTGATAACACAAATATCAGGCTTTACAATTTTACTAAGCCTTGTCATCTCGCCAAATTCATTTATCCCCATCTCAACAACGGCAATCTCATGTTCCTCACGAAGCCTGAAAAGTGTAAGTGGTACTCCCACCTCGTTATTAAAATTTCCTTGTGTCTTTAATGTATTAAACTTCTCTGAAAGCACATCTGCAATCATTTCCTTAGTAGTAGTCTTACCAACACTTCCTGTTATTCCTATAATTTTAGTACCACAAACAATACGATAGTACTCTGCAATATCCTTAAGTGCCTGATAACAAGAGCTGACCTGTATAAAAGCTACATCACAAATATTTATATTGTCCTTACCATATATCTGTTCAAATTCCTGCAAAGAAAGTTCGGAAATGCAACAAATTGCACCATTTTTATATGTCTGTATTACAAATTTATTGCCATCTACGCGTTCTCCCCTAATTGCAACAAAAACACCTCCCTTGGAGATATTTCTGCTGTCAGTTGAAATAGATGTAACCTCTATTTCACTAATGTCTTCTGAACCAAAGTATCTGCCATCGCATATTTTAGCTATGCAGGAAGGTGTTATATTTTTCATTTAAAATCCTACTCCATTTCTATATTATTATACTAATTAAGCGAATCATTTACAATAAATTCACACAACTCGGCATAATCCATTCCGGCAGCCTTTGCCTCCTGTGGAATAAGACTTGTCGGCGTCATGCCTGGAAGTGTATTGGCTTCAAGACAGTATATATCGCCTTTTTCATCAAGCAAAAAGTCAATACGAGCATATGTTTCAAGTTTTAATATGCTGTATACATGAGATGCATATTTTTGCATTGCTTCTGTCTGTTCTTTTGTAATATTGGCAGGACATACATCATCAGCCATTCCAGGCTGATATTTTGTCTGATAATCATAAAATCCTTCTTTTGGTATTATCTCTATTACAGGAAGACTTCTGCCAGAAAGCACGCCTACAGAAAATTCACGTCCTTTAATATATTCCTCAATAATAACTTCATCTTCGTATTTAAATGCAGCATCAAGTGCGGTTAAAAATTCTTCTTCATTATTGGCAATACTTACACCTACACTCGAACCACCACTGCATGGTTTTACAACACATGGATATCCGATTTCGTCTGGCATCTTTTTTACACCATCTTTCTTCATACTAATACTCACAGGTGTTGATATGCCACTTGTTTCAAAAATCTTTTTTGATATTCCTTTGTCCATTGCAACTGCACTTCCAAGATAGCCTGAACCAGTATATTTAATATCAAGGAGATCAAACGCTGCCTGAACTTTACCATCTTCACCCTCTGCACCATGAAGCGCCATAAACACAATATCAGCCATGCCACAGATATCCAGTACATTTTCACCAAAAAATCCCTTTACATTGTCTCCTCTAAGCTTCTTAATCTTTTCAATGTCAGGTTCAGCCATGCCAACTACAGAAATATTTTCCTTTAAAAGTGAATCTTTTTCAAAAACATCACTTAAATCGTCCCCCTTCTTCCCATAACCAAAAAATGCATCTAAAAGCACAGCTTTATGTCCCTTGCTGCGAAGCGCTTCACAAACCCCTTTCCCAGTTATAAGTGATACTTCTCTCTCCGGACTTATGCCTCCTGCCAATACAACAATATTCATTCTAAAACCTCACATTTCCTTAAATTTATTTTTGTCATTCTATATAACATATGATACTATTTCTTTTCTCATTCAAGCATTCTGTAAAATACATAAATGTACCTTTGCCAATGCACACAGCTGTGAATAGTAACGATTTTCTTACACATTTACTTTGTTGGTCTTGCAATCATTACAATAGAGCTGTTCTTTGTATACGGATAATGAACTACGGCATTATTACTGCTGCTTGCAGATACATCCATTCCCTTTCCTGTATACATTTCCACATGTGATATATTTTTATATCGTCCATTTTTTGTAAATGAATAAAAAATCAAATCGCCTGGCAGAAGTTTTGATGATGAAACCCATTTGTTTGAAATCACCTTGCCATTAATCTTACACCATCTTCCTATATCCGCAGCAACAGGTGCCCATCCTGATTTTACACCAAAATATACATCATAATTTTTATATACTCTCCATACAAGTGAACTGCAGTCATAATAACCTTTTTTCATTCTGTATGCCTGACTATATTGTGTTTTTGTATTGGATATTGAAATTGCCTTTTTAGAAGCTTTATATGCTTTTACTGATGCAACTTCAAATGTTACTTCTATCTTTCTTCCATCAGCATTAACTTCAATTACTGCATTTCCAATCTTTTCTGCTGTTATCTTTCCATCTTCAGTAACTGATGCAACAGATTTATTAAGGCTCTCATATGTTACTGTACTTTTTTCTTTATTCAACCCCTTTATCTTACTCTTTAAATTCTTTGTAACTCCTTTATATGCTATATATCCATTTCCACTATATGTAGGATTAGTTACTGTTACATTAATTGTAAGTATCCTTCCATCAGCATTGATATTTACTGCTGCTTCTCCTGCATGGTCCATATAAAGCTTTCCGGCCTCTGTAAAATACGCCGCCATTTTATCATATTCACTATCTACATTCCAGTCAATAATGCTTACATCACATATGCCTTCAACAGTTACAGTCTGTGTTAAATCTGATGCTAATACATATTCAGTAACATCAATGACCGGATCAGTAACTGTAAGCTTTGTAGAAAGAGTTACTACATCTCCTGATTTTGCCGTAATTACAGCAGTAAGCTCTGTTTCACCTAATGCTTTAGCATTTATCATATTATCAACTACAGAGGCTATATTTTCATCACTACTTTTCCATTCTACAGGAATATCCCCTTCAAGTGGTGCATAATTATCTATTACAGGATTATATCCTTCACTATTTACAGCTCTTGCCTGTGCCTCACTGCCAAAAGCAGGTTTACTCACAAATACATTTGCAACTTCGATATGTCTTCCATCATCTGCTGATACAAATACAGATGCATCTCCAAATCCTTGTACTGTAATACTTCCATCGCTGTTAGCAATGAGATTTTCATTAGATACAGTATAGATATACATATTAGTATCATAAATATTTGCAGCATCAAGTGCATAATTTTCACCATATCCCAGCGAAATTTGTTCTGGTCCATGTATCTCTATTGTAAATACCTCTGTCTGCACGATGCTCTGATATGTAAATGTTACATTAATTCTAACTGTCCCCGCTGCCGTAGTGACAACTAAACCATCTTCATTAAGAACAGCACAGTCGGGATTACTCTCATCCCACTGATAAATAAGCTGGTATTGTGGACTTTCAGAATTGTAATCACCATTATAATAAGTGTTAAGAAATTCCTCATCAATATAACTTCTTATATGTATAGTATCTCCTGCATATACAGACACACTATCCATATATAAAAGTCTGTCCAATGCATATGCATCCTGGCGCATAAAAAAGCTTATATTAAAAAGCAGCAATATTCCTATAAGTGCCCTGCAAAATTTTCCTCTGTCCTTTAAAGAACTAATCATCAGTAAAAGCCTCCTTCATCATCTCAATATATTCCCAAATTTCGTCTTTGCCTTCCTTTGTAACAGCCGAAAATGGTATAACTGGTGTTCCTTCTACAACTTTTAAGGCCTTTTTTATATCACTCACAAGCTTTGCCTTTTGTGAGCGCTTTATTTTATCAGCCTTTGTTGCTATAACTACAGGATTAAATCCATAGTTTACACACCAGTCATACATCTGTATATCATTTTTATTGGGGGTGTGGCGTATGTCTACAAGCAAAAATACAAGTCTTAGCACTTTTGAATTTTCAAGATAATTATCTATCATTTTCCCCCATGCTGCTACTGTTTCTTTTGATACCTTCGCATAACCATAGCCCGGCAAATCCACAAAATATAATACTCCATTGATATTATAAAAATTAATTGTTTGTGTCTTTCCAGGCTGCGCAGAAGTCCTTGCATATGACTTTCTATTCATAAGGCTGTTTATCAGGGAAGATTTACCTACATTTGAACGTCCTGCAAACGCAACTTCAAGCTTATCATTTTCAGGCAATTTGCTTGTAATCCCACACACTGTTTCAAGCTCTACACTCTTTATCTTCATAACCTCTCCTGTTTAGAACCATCAATAAAATAATTTATTGATGGTTCTACTGTATTTAATACTTTTTTAAAAAAGATTTAACACCAGTCTTTAATCTGTTGTGCAAAGTATTTGACCTTAATTTGAAAAATCCTCTCATTTTTTCGTTTAAATCTCTTGAATTGCAAACATCTAACATAAACATAAAACGCATCATATCCTTTATTAAATATGGATTGTCCGGCTGCCACTTATCTTTTGCAGATTTTATGTCATTAAAAAGCGGTCTGCCATCACCTATATACTTATCTGCAAGTTTTTGATTTGAATGCTCATACTGTTTCATAAATTCATCACGCTCCTCACGTGACATCCTGCAGCTTGGATAATCCCTTTCAGAAAAAACTGATATATTCAGTAATATCTTCTCATACCTTCTCATCTCTTCAACATCAATTTCTTCTAATTCATTAATAATACGCTTTATCTCGCATGCATTTTCAGACATTTTTACATTTACCTGTTCTTTCTCAACAATAAATTCCTCTGTCAGTTCTAATCCAAAAATATTTAAAAAATCTGCAAGAAGTGAATTTTTATAAAAATATTCGCTGTCAAATCTTTTTACAATTATATTCTCTTGTCCAAAAACACGCGCTAATTTATTAAGACATTTCAAATAATCAAGACTTATATATTTGGAATAGTTTTCAAAATATTCATCCCATGTAAGCGAATTTAACTTTGGAGAAGCACTGTGCTTAATCATCTGATTATACCAGGAAAGCAAAAATTCATCCTGACGCCTTAAATATACAATAATTTTAATTGCATATTCTCCTTCTAGCGCGGCAGAAGTAAGATTTTTACTAACTTCCTCCAGACGTTTTCTGTTGAAACATCTTGACCATACACCCTCATCAGATAAGATTATATTGTCATATGTCTGAAAATATTTATTAACAAGTTTAAATCCATTATTTAAATTTTGCTGCTCCATGTCTATATTGCGCTCACCATTATCTTTGAAACATCTCGCTTCCAAAAACAGACCATTACGGTACATGCTAAGATTTGGATATTCAAAAGGCATATGAGGGTAATAGTATCCCTTCTCTGCAAGTATACGCATATTGTCATAACAAAAATGCTGAATAGAAGTAGTTCCAGTTTTTGGAGTTCCAATATGAAGATATAATGTTTTCATTTTTATCCCCCATCTTTCTTATCAAAAAAGATTTACCTACATTAACCCTCCTGTAACTTCAAATTCCTGAAGGGAAATTTAACAAAATTTTTTAATCTGCTACGCAAAGTATTTGACTTTAACTTATAAATTTCCTCTCGTTGTTCTTTTAAATCTCTTGAATTATGAACATCTAAAATGCAAATAAAACGTACTAAATCCCTGACTAAATATGAATTGTCCTGTTGCCATTTATCTTTTGCAGATTTTATACCATGAAAAAGCGGTTTGCCATCACCTATATACTTATCTACAAGTTTTTTATTTGAAAGCTCATAAAGTTTCATAAATTCATCCCGCTCTTCGCCAGACATTCGACTTCTTGGATAATCTCTTTCGGACAAATCTGAAATATCCCTTAATATCCACTCATATTTTCTCATTTCATCAATATTAACTTCTTCTAATTCATTAATAATGCGCTTTATCTC
>CAMWXG010000132.1 GCA_947178155.1 uncultured Lachnoclostridium sp. | reverse complement strand
GACTTATTACCATCTTTGTACTTGGCAATGAAGAAACTAAAATTAAACGTATTATGGAAAAATACAATTTGAATCAGGCAGATGCAATTGCTAAGATTAAAAGACATGATAAGAACAGAAAACAATATCATAACAACCATTCTATTGGCAAATGGGGTGATGCAAGGTCTTATGATATGTGTATTAACAGTAGTAAAATAGGTAATGAAAAAACTGCTGCCGTTATTAGAGATTATATTCAAGAAATAATTAAAAACAGTTAATTATTTAGTCAATAATTTTTTCTTATTGCTACAGAGGAATATTTATTAAAAATATTCCTCTGTAATATTAATCAAAACATGAATATATATCTTGTTGCTTACTACTAATCTATCATTCTATTCTATAAAGTTTCTTTGCATTTATTTCTGTTATATCTACAACCTCCTGCTCTGATATGCCCTTAATCTGTGCTATATTTTCTACAACATATTTAAGATATAAAGAACTGTTCCTCTTTCCGCGATAAGGCACAGGAGCAAGATATGGTGCATCAGTTTCAAGCACAATCCTGTCAAGGGGTGTATTCTTTGCCACCTCTATAAGTTTTTTACTATTCTGAAATGTAATAACACCTCCAATTCCAAGATAAAATCCCATATCAAGATATATACGTGCAATTTCCCAACTATAAGAAAAACAATGGATTACGCCTCCGATTTTTTCAGCATTGTAATCTTTCATTATATTTAATGTATCTTCAGCAGCATCTCTGCTATGAATAATTACAGGAAGTCCTACATCTCTTGCAAGTTCAAGCTGACTTTTAAACCATTTTTTTTGAACCTGCTTGTCTGGTTCATCATAATGATAGTCAAGCCCTATTTCACCTATTGCAATCACCTTTTCTTTAGTAGACAATGACTTAAGCCATTCCATATCACTTTCCTTAATATCTGCTGTTTCGCTTGGGTGTATTCCTACTGCTGCATAGATAAAATCATATTTTTCTGAAAGAGTTACTGCATCATTGGTCGATGCTATGCCTGCACCCACCTCAACAATATTTCCAATTCCATTTTCCTTCATTGACATAAGCAATTCATGCCTGTCATCATTAAATCTGTCATCCCCATAATGTGCATGTGTATCAAATATCATAAATATTCTCCATTTCAATAATAATCTATTATTACTATAAACTAAAAAGCACCTTGTAGCAATACAAGATGCAAAAATTTTTGTTATTTAAAGTTACTTTCCCGTACTATTATTTAATTTTTCATTTGTAGTTATACTTACGCGGCAAAATCTCTTCATAAGCTGTATTGCATTAAATGGTATAAGCGGATACAAATATCCCTTTCCTGCAAATGTCTTATTAAATAGAAGCGATAATGCTATAACAATAGCTCCTGCTGCAAATCCCCATGCACCAAAGAACTCAGTTAATATAAGAAGCATTATACGACTAAATTTAAGAGCATATCCCAACTCCATATTACTCTGTGTATAATTTGCAACCGCTACAAATGCCATATAAAGCATTATTTCAGAATTGAACCACCCTGATTGTACTGTATAATCGCCAAACACTATTGCCGCAACCACACTTAATGGAGTTGAAAGCATTGACGGTGTATTAACAGATGCCATCTTTAGTCCATCTACTGCAAGTTCAAGTATAAGAAATTGTATTAATGGATTTACATTTATATCATCTTCAATAAGAATAAACTCTAAGCTTTTTGGCACCCATTCAGGATTTTCTATTAACAAAAGAAAAATAGGTGTAATTAAAAGTGCAACTAAATTAGTAGTCATACGAGTAAGCCTTAAGTACGTACCTGTAATAGGCGGAAAATAATAATCATTTGCATCTTCTATAATATCAAAAAGTGAAGTAGGAATTATCATTACAGATGGAGAGTTATCTACAAGAATAACAACACTTCCCTCAAGAAGACATGCAGCAGCAGAATCTGGACGTTCTGTATATTTAAATTTAGGAAATGGATTAAACCAGTGCCCAGGACACAATAACTCCGCAAGACTTTCCTGATTAAGTGTAAGTGAATCAACCTCCATACTGTTAATTTTATCAATCACCTTTCTTACAATACTATCATTTACCCGGCCTTTTATATATGCAACAGCAATGTCAGTACGTGATGCTTTACCAGCCTTTTGCATCTCAAAAATCAGATTTACATCTCTAATACGTCTTCTTATCAATGCAATATTAGGAAGAATCGATTCAATAAATCCATCTCTTGAACCTCTAAGCACCTTGTCCTTATTTGGTTCAGCAACAGTTCTGGAAGGAAATTTCCTTAAATCCATTGTCATAATATCTTTATAACCATCTATTACAATACAGGATACACCTGAAAGTACTGAACTGATAAATCCTTCTTCATCACTTACCAATTTTGCATCTGCATATGGAATACATTTATCCAAAAGCCCCTGTAAATCTTCAGGCATATCATCCTTGTCTATTATACTTAAGCATTCTAATACCTGTTCACTTAAATCGCTGTCAAGCAGACCATCTACAGTAAAAAACACAGCTCTCCTTCCACCCACACTTATATTTCTCTGTACTATATCAGAGTTTTTATCCAAATTCAATAAATTTGCTACTGAACTACTTCTATCGTCGATATCTCCACTAAATATACTCATATATACTCTATTCCCTTTCTGCTCTATAAAATAATAAATGTTGCTATTCACAGCATAAACATCATTTTATGTCAACTTTAATACAAAATCTTTCTTCTTTTCTGTTTCTCAAACTTAGTATGTACAGTATAAAGCATGATATTCATATTTCTTTCTAAATAATTGCCTTAAAAGTAGTTGAACTTCTATGTGAAGCCAATTATAATGTATACTATCAAACAAATATTTGTTTATAAGAGAGGAAAATATGTCAGTAACACAATATGATCAAACCCTTTTTGCTAATACATGCAACATAATAGTAAATAAAGAACGTAATAAAAATGGTATTGGAACTCTTCAGGAAAAAACACTTCATGCTGTACTTAAAAATTTTTATGAACCTGATATATCGCACCAGGAAGTTAAAGTTAATCGTTTTGTTGCAGATATACTACATGAAGATGAAATTATTGAGATTCAGACTGGAAATTTTAATAACATGAGAAAAAAACTTAATTCTTTTCTTAAATTTTATCCTGTTACTATTGTGTATCCTATAATTCATGTTAAATATCTATATTGGGTTGATGAAGCAACTGGCGAAGTATCATCAGGTCGCAAATCCCCAAAACGAGGAAGTTTTTATGATGCTTTTTATGAACTATACAAAATTAAGCCATTTCTTACAAATCCAAACCTCCATATCTGCCTGACTTTACTTGATGCTGAAGAGTATAGACTACTGAATGGATGGAGCAAAGATAAAAAACGTGGTTCTACAAGATATGACAGGATACCTACTTCACTTGTGGATGAACTTTATATAGGAAATACATCTGACTATATGTGCCTTATACCAGAAGAAGTACCAGAAGAATTTACTGTAAAAGATTATGCAGTATATACACATATTAATCCCAGATATTCACAGCTTGCAATAAATATTTTTAAATACATAGGAATTATAGAACAGATAGGAAAAAGAGGGAGATGCTATTTGTATACAAGAAGAAACACCATATAATTAAGCTAAATCTTAATATATGATGTTTCCTTCAATATGTCAAAATATTTTACATTTATAGTTCCATTTATTGCTGAGACTATGAACAACTTTTAAATTTTTTATATTATGAAAATGTTTCAACCCGTATTGTGTTTGTATTGCCTGACTGTCTGCTTACAGGTCCTCCTGTGAGCACTACTGTGTCACCTTTTTCAAGACCAAACACATTTTTAGCATGATTAAATGCATGATAAAACATAACATCTACTGAATTAAATTCTTCACTAAGAACAGGTGTAATACCCCAGCTTAAATTTAGTTTTCTCCATGCCTGTTCAGATATAGTCATACCTATAATATCAGAAGGACAGCGGAAACGGCTTACCATACGTGCTGTATTGCCCGACATTGAACTTACTACAATACCTTTTGCTTTAACATCTATTGCCATTGCACATGTTGCATGTGAAACTGCATCAATATTGTTCTGCATTTCAAATTCTGTTTCTCTAAACCATTCTGTATAATTAATATTTTTCTCAGTATATTCAGCTATTTCAGCCATATTTTTAACAGCAGGAACAGGGTACTTGCCTGCTGCTGACTCACCTGAAAGCATAACTGCTGATGTACCATCATAAACAGCATTTGCCACATCTGATATCTCTGCCCTTGTTGGTCTTGGATTTTTAATCATAGACTCAAGCATTTCTGTTGCAGTAATTACCATTTTGCCAAGAAGTCTACATTTACGTATTAAATACTTCTGAATAGCTGGGACTTCAACAAATGGTATTTCAACACCCAAATCACCACGAGCAATCATTATTCCATCGGCCTCTTTACATATTTCATCAATATTTTCTACACCTGAACGATTCTCTATTTTTGCTATGACATCAATATTTTCACCGCCATTTTCATCAAGGAAATTTCTAACCTTCTGTATATCACTTCTATTTGATACAAAAGATGCCGCTACAAAGTCAACATCATTTTTAATGCCAAAAAGTATATCCTCTTTATCCTGCACGCTTAAATATTCATTAGTAAGTACCTTATTGGGAAAATTCATACTTTTCTGATTTGACAATTCTCCACCTGTAATTACTTTACATACTGCTTCGCTTTCCTTTAACTCCTGTACCTCAAAGATAACAAGTCCATTATTTACAAGAATTGTATCACCAACTTCCAGCTCATCAATTAAATGCTTATAATTAACTGAAACCCTCTCTTCATTACCAATAACATCTTCTGTAGTAAATGTAAAAGTATCACCATCATTTAATATAACACTTTTATTTTCAAATGTTTTAATACGATATTCTGGTCCTTTGGTATCCAACATAATTGCAATAGGCAAATTCAATTTTTCTCTAACTCTTTTTACTAAATCAATCTTTTTTTGATGATCATCATGTGTACCATGTGAAAAATTAAGTCTTGCAACATCCATGCCTGACTGACACATCTGCGAAAGAACCTCCTCGTTTTCACATGCAGGTCCTATTGTGCATATAATTTTTGTTTTCCTCATCTTTAATCCTCCATATTAATAATTTTATTTAACCTCATTAGAAAATCTCTCTCTTAATCAAATTATAACACATATGAAGCTTTTTACAACAAAAATCAATAGTTAATAATATACACAGCTTTTCATAACTTGCTTTTCTACTTATATATTGATATAATATTTTCATCAAAAGTAAAATGTAAAAACATACAAAGTACTACTTTTAATAAACATAATAAAATAGAAAGTGAGGACATAGACATGCAGATACATTTTAAAAGAAACTTTGAAAAAGAACCAGAATTAAAACTTTTACCTTACGATTCAGAGTTATGGAATAATTATCGTAGTGCCAGCAAATCTATATTAGAGCTTCTCAAAGAACTTATGAAAAACCCTGATAATATGGATAAATTTAAAAACTTATGTGATAATTTATGTCATCAGCTTAGTTTTTATAGTGGAACTTATCCTGTAATGCCTTATCTTGTCAGCCTTTTTAATAATGAGAAAATTAAAGAAGACTTCAAGCGCCAGCTTGCTATGTTTTCTGAAATCGGTATTATTATTTTGACAGATATTCCAGCAATGAATGGTGAAATTCATGATAGTAACGATGAAGTCTTTAACAATTACAATACAAGTATTTTAATATTACAAGATAAACTTAAAAATTTTATTGAGGAAAATATAGATAACCTTACAGAGTTAGACGCTGATGAACTTTCTCAATTTTATATAGCATCACTTGCTATTTTAGGTGACCGCGAAATTGCTTATCTATTATGTATGTCACTTCCTGATAATTGTTATGTTGTTTGTAAAAACTGTGAATATTGTGATGAAGAAATGGAAGAAATTATGGAGGAAAAGCCTGAAAATATTACTCCTGCTGAAAATGTAATAGGAAAATGGGATGGAACTTCTGTTGTTGATACATATATCTGGTTTAGCAATTTTGTACATATACTTGGTGATGAAACAGAAACAGAGCTTCTGGCTTACTATTTTGGAACTTATACATGCCCTGAATGTGGTGCCAAAACCCCCGTAATAGATTTAATGAAAAATTATTATTTTGAAGAATTATAAAAAACTAAGCCAGCTTATTATTATCATAAATATTAACAATAAGCTGGCTTTTTAATAATAAAACATTTTTTTACTCAGTCAAAAAATTTCACAAGTAGAATTCTTTGTTCATTTTATTAATCTATTACTATTCACGGCTACGCCGCTCATAGTAGTAACTTAATCTTCTTTAAATAGTCTTTTTGCAAAATTATAAAATCCATTACATGTTACTACAAAATCATGACCACCTTTTGTTTTATAAAAAATATTGTCTGAGCCATTTTTATCAAGTGCATTATGATATGTTTCAGGCCAATCATGTACTATTGTATCTGACCTTCCTGCTACTATCATAACCGTAGTTTTACCAACATACTTATCCTCTATTTTAAAATTCTCTTCTTTAAACAGCCCTTCCTCTTTGACACCATTCATATTATATCCAAAAATTCCTGGTGCGGGACAAAAACCTGCTATATAGCCAAATGTATCCTGCATGCTCATTCCTATGTAAAGAGAAGTTCTTCCTCCCATTGAAAAACCTGCTATTGCAGTATTCTCTCTTCCTTCTGCAACTGAATAATTGCTATTAATAAATGGCATAAGATCTTTTTCAAGGTCATTTTTAAAATTATCAAATGACTGATAATGTGGCAATGTCCAACAGTCCGCCGGGTTTGCAGCATCATTTTGCCTTGCGCGACAATTTGGCAGTACAAGTATCATTTCTTTAGCTGTACCTTCTGCAATCATATTGCCAAGAATGATATGAGCACTTGCTTCAACAATCCATTGTGTATTATCCTGTCCAAGTCCATGTAAAAGATATACCACAGGATATTTTTTATCAGTTGTATAATTTGGAGGAAGCACAACTGTAACACTTCTCTTCTTTCCCACTGTAACAGAGTCATATTGTACTGTTTCATATGTACCATATGTTACATTATCTTTTTTAATTTTATAATCATCTGGAGGATTATAGTCCTTCTCTACTATTATTTCACATGTTGCTGTTTTACCATTTGATGTTGTAGCTGTAATCATTGTTTCACCTATCTTCTTAGTTGTTACCTTTCCTTCTTCATAATTATTTATTATCTAATTAGTTTACTAATTTAATAATACTAAACTATACAGGTAATGTCAATAAAATAATTTTCTATTTTCTAAAAAATAAAAGATTAAAAGGAAGGTTCATCTGCCTTAACAGATACCCCCTTCCTTTGTAACTCATTTTTTGTATACTAATCATTGATCAAA
>CAMWXG010000131.1 GCA_947178155.1 uncultured Lachnoclostridium sp. | reverse complement strand
AGAAAGATGGGAGGTTTTCCACCTTGTAACGTGATTACTTCTAAAAGATAATATAGCATAAAATTTAACATATGACAACTTATTTTGTGGACGGGATTTTATTTAAAAATCCCATATCTTATTGCAAATCCTATATATCTATGTTATTATACAGTGGTTGTTTGGTTTATTAGAATCCAGGGGTAAAAGATGAAAGAGCAAAAATCAATAACTGTTAATTTTATATTGAATGGATTGCTGAATTTATCATCAATTATGTTTCCTGTTATTACATTTCCATATGTTTCAAGAATTTTGCTGCCAGAAGGGGTAGGCAGGGTTTCATTTGCAACATCAATAGTTGCATATTTTGTGATGTTAGCACAGCTTGGTATTCCTACTTATGGAATAAAGACCTGCGCGGGAGTTCGTGATAATAAGGAGGCATTAAGCAGGACAGTGCATGAGCTGTTTTTAATCAGTTTTATAATGAATTTGGCTGCTTACTTGCTTTTTTTTGCTGCATTGGCAATTGTTCCAAGACTTGGGCAGGACAGGTTATTGTTTCTTATTGTGAGTTTAAATATTGTATTGCGTGTAATTAATTTGGACTGGTTATATAAGGCATTAGAACAGTATGCATATATTACAATATGGACATTAATATTTCAGGGAGCTGCTTTAATTGGAATATTTCTTACAGTACATAGTAAAGAGGATTATATTTACTATGGTGCGCTTACAGTAGCAGCATCAAGCGGCTCATCTATTCTTAATTTTATACATGCAAGACAGTTTGTTCAAATTAAAAGAGTTGGAAACTATCATATAAAACGCCATATAAAAGCCGTGTTTGTATTTTTTGCTATGTCATGTGCAATTATGGTGTATACTAATCTTGATATATCTATGCTTGGTTTGATGAAAAGCAACACTGATGTAGGATATTATAATGTTGCAGTTAAGGTTAAACTGGTTTTAGTTAATGTTATAACCACATTAGGAACAGTATTGCTTCCAAGAGTTTCATATTATTGTGAGAAAGGGATGCAAGAAGAGTTCTATAAAACTTCCAAAATGGCTGTGCGGGCAGTATTTATGATGGCACTTCCGTTGACAGTTTATTTTATATTGTTTGCAGAAGAAAGCATAGCTGTATTGTCAGGAGACGCATTTGCAGGTACTATTGTGCCTATGCAGATAATAATGCTTACTTTACCTGTGATAGGGCTTACAAATGTAATGGGAATACAGATGCTTGTACCTCTTGGTTGTGAAAAATGTACTTTATACTCTGTAATATCAGGTGCTATTGCCGATTTATTTTTAAATCTTATATTAATACCATCATATGGGGCGGCAGGGGCAGCAGTAGGAACATTGATTGCAGAAATTGTAGTTTTTATTGTACAATATATATATATTTTAAAGTATACAAAGGATTTATATAAAAAATTTTATTGTGGACGTGTGCTTTTTGCATGTTTTGTAGCAGGTGCTTTTTCGTTATTTGCTAAAATGCTGCCACTTTCAGATATAATAATATTGATTATATCATTTTTAATATTTATTGGTATATATATAGGTGTACTTATATGGCAGAGAGAAGAATTTGTTATAAGTGTTATATGTAAGTTTAGAAATTTTTTTAGAATAAAGAATAAAAATGAAGACAATGATGTAAAGGCAGTTAAAGATAGCAAGGTAAAGCGAAGTAAATCATATATATACAGAAGTGAGGGCAAGATGGGTAAGAAAAATTATTATTTAAAAAATATTTTTGATGATTTTATAAAGAATTGGAAAATTATTACTGTTATTGCTATTGTTTTAATGGTAATATTAGGAGGAATAGGATACAGTAGAGCGTTTGTTATGGGACATTTGTCAAAAGAACAGCAGGAAGAGATTGATGCATATAATGAGCAGCTTGAAACTTATGATAAACAGATTGAGGAGATGGAGATAAATCTGGCAAATGCAGAAGAAGAAGCGGCAAAGGTACAAGAATATATAGATAATTCACTTTATATGAAGCTTGACGGACAAAATTTGCAAGTTGCAACAGTACAATATGCAGTCGTAGACACAGCTAATGCATATAATATATTGTATGCATTAGCAACATATATAAATACTGGAGGACTTCAGGAAGATATTGCCAAAGAATATGGTGATACAGAGGCAGGATATTTAAAGGAAACAATTTCATGTGCTATTACTGCTAATTTATTGGATATAACTGTTATTCATTATGACAAAGAAGAGGCATCAAAAGCGTTAAAGCTTATATGTGAAAGTGTTGAAAACTATGTGCCAGGTGTGACAGAAGTACATGGAGCATTTAATTGGAAAAAAACAGATATTTCTGAATATTCCAAAGTTGATATGAATGTAACAAATACGCAAAATGCCAGAGTGGATAGTCTTAATAGTTATATGTCGGCACAGGCAAATTATAGTGGCACAAAAGCGTCATATATTTCATCAAAAGATACTTATATAGAAGATAATACACCAGAGGTAATGGAAGCGTCTGCACCAGGACCAAAACTTATAGTGATATATGCAATATTTGGAATTTTACTTGGGATTGTACTTCCGTTTGTAGTTTTTTCATTAAGATATCTGCTTAGTGACCATATTCGTTCAGAGAAAGAGTTGAAAAATTCCGGAATAAATGTATTAGCAAGCTACAGTAGTGGTGATGCATATAAAAATGAGCTTGAGCGGAGTGTAATGGATATTGAGTTTTTAATGAAAAGGTATCAGACAGATGGAGTGTTTATTGATGCTATATATGATGCAGATGATATAAAGAAAGCCTCAGATGATATTACGTCAGCACTTAAGGAAAAAGATATTGCAGTATCCACAGGATATGCAGTAGGAGAAGATGCATCAGAGCTAAAAGAAATGATAGATAAAAAGTATTGCATAATAGCAGTGAAAGCAGGTAAAAATACTTATCCTCAGCTTGCAAAACAGATGGATATTTGTAGAAAGTTTGATGTGGCAGTGTGTGGATGTATATTGGTAAAATAGCAACTAAATGGCAGGAATAATATAGAAGATTGGTATAATGTTATTATGAAAGCAAATGTATTAAACAGAGAAGAAGATAAAGTGGGAATGTGGAAAATTGCATATGAAAATTGGGTATCAGATTTTCATAATGGGGAGGTATTATTTCTTTTAGGCTTTGCTGTGTATATGTTCAGAAGTATAATGCTTACTACGATGTTTAATTTTCCTGGAATTTTATCTGCTGGTTGTTTGGGAATGGCGATTTTATTAATTGGACTTAAAATAGTATTATTTGATACTTATACCAGAAAGATGTTTTTTTTAGTGATTACAGTGTTTTTTTGTGCAGGCTTGATTTATATAAATAGTGGATATTTTTCTGTTATGATATGGCTTCTCATTGTTATAGGGGCTAAAGATGTGCCGTTTAGTAAGTTGTTAAAAGTGTATTTATTATTGAATATATCTATTTTTGTATTGACAGTTTGTGCATCATTTATGGATATTATAGAGAACTTAGCATATGATACAGGTAACAGAGGAATAAGAAATTCATTTGGATATATTTATGTTACTGATTTTGCTGCCCATGTGTTTTTTTGTGTATTAATTGCATTTTATTTGGGGTGTAATCATTTAAGGTGGTTTCACTATTTTTTAACATGTGTCTTAGCAGGCGTTGTTTTCTATTTTTGTAATGCTAAGCTTGATACTACATGTATACTTATAGTTGTTGTACTATTTGGTATACATAACATATTAAAAAAGCAGAGTATGAATGAGCAGTCAGATAAAAAAGAGGTGGGATTAACAAGTAATTTGTTTGAAGTAAATTATTTTAAATGGACAAAGGCTTATTGTTGTTGGAAAAAAATATGTGTATGTGTGGGTATATGTATAATGCCGATATTAGCAATATTGGCATTTATGTTATCATATCAGTATAACTCCAGCAATGAGATAATGGTTAATATAGATGCTTTTTCAACAGGGCGTGTAAGTATTTCAAATATTGGATTAAGAGAGTATGGGGTTAAGCTTTTTGGACAAGATATTCCCATGGTAGGATTTGGGGGGACAACTGAAGCTCCAAAAGATTACTTTTTTATCGATTGTTCATATTTAAATATATTATTAAGGTATGGTATTATATTTTTGGTATTTATACTTGTGGTCTATAGTTATATTTGCATAAAAAATAGAGATAATACAGAATTTCTGTTTTTGATTATTATTTTGGCAATAAGCAGTATAATTGACCACCATTTATTGGAAACTGCATATAATCCTTTTGGTTTTGCACTTTTTGCACATACCAAAATAAAACAATTGCAAATATAGTGTATTATGTTATAATTGTTACGTTACTATTTGTGCCGTATTATGTGCGGTCTGGGGATTAGTATGAAGGGGTGTGCTATGAATCAGAAGATAAAAACATTAGTGGGATACATTGCAATTTTGCTTGATATAGGAGTAATACTATTGTCATATGGTATTGCAAATAAGCTTAGATTTAATCAGGTAAGACTTACAAATGTTTCTGGGGCAGATTATAAAACATTTATATGGTTTGTTATATTAATATATATTGCGGTACAATTGTTTTTCAGAACAAATATTGATTTTTTAACCAGAAAAATGGCAAGAGAAGCATTTTTAGTATTGAAGCAATATGTTATATTATCATTGTGCATTATGGCTTATTTTTATCTGACCAAGATAGGAAGTGATTTTTCAAGACTGCACTTAGGATATTTTTTGGTATTAGCTACAATTGGTACATATATAGAGCATTTATTACTAAAAGAGATGCTTAGTGAAAAATATATGACATCATATGTTGAAAAGATTGTACTTATATCAGATGATGCCCATATTAAAACAATAGTAGAAAAGTTAAAAGGTAATATTTATGTAAGTATTGATTATATTGTATGTGTAGATAAAGATATAATGGGTGAAGTTATATGCGGTATTCCAGTTATTGCGAGATTGGAAAATATGGAAGAGGTGCTTAAGAATATTCCTTTGGATGGGGCATTTATCCATATATCCCATGATGTAGATATAGAAATCCAGAATATAATGGAATGGCTCACAGCTATGGGAATAAAGATACATATTCATTTACATGAGTACGATTATGCCAGCGGCAATAAGCAGTTTGGAAATATAGGACCATATGGAGTAATTACTTATACAAATTATGAGTATGAGATAAGAGATGTAGTGCTTAAGAGGGTTATGGACATATTTGGTGGTTTGCTGCTTTTTGTGGCAATGTGTATTGCATTTCCATTTGTTGCGATTGGGATCATGTTTCAGGCACCAGGACCAATATTTTTTAAGCAGACACGTATAGGAAAGAATGGACGCAGATTTGAAATATATAAGTTTCGTTCAATGTATATGGATGCAGAAGAACGCAAAGCAGAGCTGATGAAGCATAATGAGATGGATAGTGATTATATGTTTAAAATAAAAGATGACCCACGTATTTTTCCTATAGGAAAGATTATAAGAAAGTTAAGCATAGATGAACTACCGCAGGCAATAAATATAATTAAAGGAGATATGAGTCTGGTTGGGACAAGACCTCCAACAGAGCAGGAATTTGAAATGTATAGTGCGTACCATAGAAGAAGGGTGAGTATTAAGCCTGGACTTACCGGTATGTGGCAGGTGAGTGGAAGAAGCAGCATTACAGATTTCGATGAGATAGTTGACCTTGATTGTCAGTATATAGATGAGTGGAACTTGCGTCTTGACATTAAGATATT
Organism: uncultured Lachnoclostridium sp.; assembly: GCA_947178155.1. Classification (GTDB taxonomy): domain Bacteria; phylum Bacillota; class Clostridia; order Lachnospirales; family Lachnospiraceae; genus Butyribacter. The sequence goes on along the minus strand of CAMWXG010000131.1, from coordinate 1,757 downwards.
GCTAAAAACGGTATGGGTGGTGCTGTTTGGCAGAGGTGCAGAGTGAAAAAGGAGGCAGTATGGGGAGATATTTTAATCCAACCAATACAGGATTTCGCAAAGCATTAGCTTCAGAGATATATATTGATAAATCTGAAATGATTGAATATTTGAATAGTATTATTGGTGGAATAGAACCATTAGTATGCGTAAGCAGACCTCGTCGTTTTGGAAAATCTATGGCAGTTAATATGTTGACAGCATATTATAGCCGTGGCTGCGATTCACAGGAACTATTTGACAAATTAAAGATAAGTCATTTTGAGGATTATAAGAAACATCTTAACCAGTATAATGTTTTGCGTATAGATATGCAATGGATGATTGATGAAGCTATAAAAGCAGTAAAGTATGGAAGGGAAACAATAATTTTCAGGTATGTACAGAAACAGATTATAAAAGAGTTATGTAAAAATTATCCCCAAATTGTTAATGAGGGAGATTATTCGCTTCCTGAAGTGCTTCAAAATATATATGATGTAACAGAGGAACAATTTATTATAATTATTGATGAATGGGATTGCGTTTTTAGAAACAATAAAACGAATAAGGAACTTCAAATAGAATATATTGAGATGTTACGAGGGTTATTTAAAGGAGTTATAGCAGAAGAAAGTATTGCATTAGCATATTTGACAGGTATTCTTCCTATTAAGAAATATGGAACAGAATCGGCACTGAATAATTTTAAAGAATTTACAATGACAGAGCCTAAACAGATGGCTGAATATGTTGGCTTTACTGAAGGAGAAGTAAAAATGCTTTGTACTAAGTTTCATATGAATTTTGAGGAGATGAAACGATGGTATGATGGATATTATTTTAAAGATGTTGGAAATATATATAATCCACGTTCAGTAGTTGAGGCTTCGCTTTCAGAGAAGTATGGAGGTTATTGGACCAGCACAGAAACATATGAATCTTTAAAGAACTATATTATTATGAATTTTGATGGTTTAAAAGATTCAATTGTTACTATGATTGGAGGTAACAGATGTAAGATTGATATAAGAGCTTTTCAAAATGATATGGTATCGCTGAAAAGTAAAGATGATGTCATGACACTTTTAGTTCATTTAGGGTATCTGGCATATTATTCCGAAAAAGAAGAAACCTTTATTCCGAACGAGGAAGTTCGTACAGAATTTATATTGGCAGTAAAGAATAATAGCTGGATTGAAGTTATTAGAGCTATTGAACAATCAGAAGAGCTACTTAAGGCTACATTAGATGGAAATGAAAAGCAGGTAGCAAGATGTTTGGAGTATATTCATATGGACACAACATCAATTTTGAATTATAATGATGAAAATGCTTTAAGTTGTGTAGTTTCATTGGCTTACTACAGTGCTAGAAAGGACTATATTTTTATAAGAGAAATGCCAACAGGAAAGGGTTTTGCAGATATTGTGTTTGTGCCAAGAAAGTATTCTGATAAACCAGCATTAATTATAGAATTGAAATGGAATGATAATGCTGAAACAGCTATTTCGCAGATAAAAGAGAAGAAATATGTCAGAGCTATTCAGAAATATACTGGGGATATATTATTAGTAGGTATTAATTATGATAAGACAACAAAGGTGCATTGTTGTAAGATTGAGAAATATCGAAAATAGAGAAAACGTACATAAGAGGAATGTAGACATAAAATATTATAATATTATAAATATAAATTAATAAAATTTATGAGAGGTGCAATATGGATAATATGGAAA
>CAMWXG010000130.1 GCA_947178155.1 uncultured Lachnoclostridium sp. | reverse complement strand
AAGAATTTGCAAAGCAAATTCTTGTAGCGTAAGCCGCTGGGCTTACGCTTTTTGTTTGATAGTAGAGTGCTGTAATCGCAGCGGTGTGCCAGTTAAGAATTTGCAAAGCAAATTCTTGTAGCGTAAGCCGCTGGGCTTACGCTTTTTGTAGTGTGAGGAGAAATCGTGAAGAAAAAACATAAAAAAATAATCCGTTTTCTGTCATGGATTATTTTTATTTTATATTTAATATTAATGGTGTATTTTTTATTTTTCAGTGAACAACTTGGACGTGTGCCAAGTGATACGTATCATTATAATCTTAAACCTTTTACTGAGATAAAGCGTTATATAACATATAGTAAAGAGATAGGTAGTTTTAATGTCATTTTGAATCTTATAGGCAATGTCATATGTTTTATGCCATTTGGATTTGTATTGCCTATTATTTCTATAAAACAGAGAAATATATTTAAAGTGACCGCTTTAAGTTGTTTGTGCTCAATGGTTATAGAAACAGTGCAGCTTGTGTCGAAACTTGGCTCATGTGATGTAGATGATGTTATTTTAAATACACTTGGAGGTTTTGCAGGATATGTATTGTTTAGAATTTGCATGGGGATTATGCATATGTGTACAAAGCATTCTGATACTAAACTTTAAATTTTATATGTAAAAGGTAATGCTGTAACAATGAAAAATTAGTTTGTAGAAATGAGGATTAGAATGGCTGGAAAACGTAAGAAAAAGAAAGAGGGCGAGCTGCATCTGTCTGACAAGAAGCATCCGCCTCTTGGAATAGCATCTGCCATATTTGGCATAATTTCATTTGCTGTATTTGCTGCTATATGCATAATATCCGGCAAACAGAAAGGTCAGGCGGATATTACTGTAGGCTTTATAGGTGTACTTTGTTTTATAATAAGTTTAATTGGTTTTATAATGGCATGGATAAGCCTTCATAAAGATGATATAAAGCCAGTATTTCCAACGATTGGCTCGCTTATAAACGGACTTCTTATTATAATTTATATGCTTCTTTACATATGGGGAACAGTTTTTTAGAATTATTTCTGCTGAAAGCACTACTTGTTATTGGTTATGGAGTGAATAGTAACCTTTTTTGACAGGTTCCAGAGCATATTAAAAAATTTTTGTTGACAAAACGATTCAAATGTATATAATAATATACATGACAAAGACGTCACGAATACAGTTTTACTGTACGTGGCGTCTTTGTCGTTTTCGGGAGATTTTAAGATTTTCCGATATACATATGTCGTCCGGACGCGGTATTTGTAAAATGGCAATAGATTAAAGGAGGCAGTTATTATGGATATGAGTGTATGGTATTTAATGGGAGCTGCGTTAGTATTTTTTATGCAGGCAGGTTTTGCAATGGTTGAAGCAGGTTTTACCAGGGCTAAAAATGCAGGCAATATTATAATGAAAAATTTAATGGATTTTTGTATAGGTACATGTGTTTTTATAGTATTGGGATATGGAATTATGAATTCTAAACACTATATTGGAGGAATAATTGGTACACCTGATTATTCAATGTTTACAGATGCTTTTAATTTTAACTGGTCAAATTTTGTATTTCAGCTGGTATTTTGTGCAACATGTGCAACAATAGTTTCAGGCGCAATGGCAGAGCGTACAAAGTTTAGCATGTACTGCATTTATTCAGGCATTATCAGTTTGATAGTATATCCAATTGAGGCTGGCTGGACATGGAATTCACAGGGCTGGCTTGCAAAGATGGGATTTATTGATTTTGCAGGTTCAGCAGTTATACATACAGTAGGAGGTGTTTCAGCACTTATCGGTGCTGCAATTCTTGGACCTCGTATCGGAAAATTTAGTAAGAGAACAGGAAAACCTCATGCTATTCCGGGGCACAATCTTCCACTCGGAGCTTTAGGCTGTTTGATACTTTGGTTTGGCTGGTATGGATTTAATGGTGCTGCGGCTGCCGATACAACACATATGGCAATGATTTTTGGAACTACAACACTTGCCCCTGCATTTGCAACACTTGCAGTTTTGATATTTACATGGATTAAGTATGGTAAGCCTGATGTATCAATGTGTCTTAATGGTTCTTTGGCAGGACTTGTGGCAATTACGGCAGGCTGTGACAATGTTGATGGTATTGGTTCTATTATAATAGGCATAATAGCAGGGCTTTTGGTGTGCTTTGGTGTTTGGTTTGTTGAGAATATTCTTAAAGTTGATGATCCTGTTGGTGCCGTTGCGGTTCATGGCTGCAATGGAATATGGGGCACAGTTGCAGTAGGGCTTTTTGATTGCAATGATGGATTATTCTACGGAGGCGGAGTGCATTTGCTGGGAATACAGTGTGTTGGAATTATATCAATTATAATTTATACGGCGATAGTAATGAGTGTTGTATTTATTGTTATGGATAAGGTCTGGGGACTTAGGGTATCTCCAGAAGAAGAGCTTGTCGGTCTTGACTTAAAAGAGCATGGACTTCCTTCAGCATATGCAGACTTTATGCCCGCAGGCAATATGTTCTATTCAGCAGGTACATCAATAGAAACGCTTACAGGAAATGTTCCTATAGAAAAAGCTGTAGAAGTTACAAATGTATCTTCAAATACGCCTTCAAAGGCAGCAGCAATGAAGACTGTGGCAGCAACAAAAGAAAGTGTTACAGAGAAGCTTACAAAGGTTGTTATTATATGTAAACAGAATAAATTTGATGACCTTAAAGATTCTCTTAATGAGATTGGCGTAATGGGTATAACGGTTACACAGGTGCTTGGATGTGGTACACAGAAGGGTATGATTACAAAATATCGTGGTGCAGAGCTTGATATAATATTGCTGCCTAAGATGAAAGTTGAAGTGGTAGTAAGTGCAGTTCCTGTTGAAGCGGTAATAGAAACAGCAAAGAAAGCATTATATACAGGGAATATCGGAGATGGAAAGATTTTTGTATATGATGTGGAAAATGTTGTAAAAATACGTACAGGTGAAGAAGGATTTGATGCATTACAAGGTGAGGAGTAAGATATCAGGATTTGAGTTATAGATAATTTAATTTATTTTTAGAGAATATAAAAGCGTGTCTGAAAATTGCTGGAATGAATTTTCAGACACGCTTTAAATATACGGCGGTGCTCTTTTATGTTAATTTTTGTTATTATTGTTTTGTTTTCTGTGTAAAGCTTTGTTCATTTTTTTTATATTGTGTTTGCCAACGGTATATTGTATAATCCACACAATGACAAAAATAAGAGCAAAAATTCCGAAATAACTTAGAACTCCTTTTAAACTATGTTCCATCCAAAATGTAACATAAGCTATAGGTATCATGATTACTGAAACAATCAAAAAATAAATCGCGGTTTGTTTTACAATTCCCCAATCCTCTATTTTCCATATTACAGAGCTTGCGCCAAATCCCATACCCAATATCCCACATAAAAAAGCCTGCAGTAAAACAGCATTGATTTCATTTCCCATCATTACAGTTAATTCAGGTACACATGGGGAATAATAGCCATTTGCCCATATCAGAGAAATAATTATTGTTATTAAGTATCCTATTGCCAATCCAAGCGGAAAGCCTAATATACCGCGAAGAAATATCTGTTTTTTCATATTTATTACCTCACATTCCTAATATTTTTTTGATTTTTTTAACATATCGTCTTGATACATAGGTTGTTGTGCCATTTATTAGTTCGACACAAATTGTGCCAGTAAAGCTTAAATCAAAGTTTTTAACTTTTTTCAGGTTAATAATTTCTGAATTTGAGATACGGACAAACTGAAATGGATTTAATCTATCCTCTATCTCATAGAGCCTAAGTCGTAAAATATATTCTCCTTTATTGGTTGATGCAAATACTTTGCCGTTGTTGGCATAAATTTTAAACAAATTATTTTGTTCTAATATTTCAATTCTTCCATCCTTACTGCCAGAAATAATTTGTGGGTTATTTTCAGATAGTTTTTGTACAAGGTTATTGATTTCGTCTGTCATTGAAGCAGTCAAGATAATTATCTTGGGTTCGCTGTATGAACCGTCTATCATTACTTCGATTTGCATTATGGATACCTCCTTTCTGAATGTCATTATAAGAAAAGCACAAACTATTTTCAACAGATTTACAATAGATGGTTGATTTTAGAATATAAGTGGTTTTGCTTATGAATTAAAAATAAACTGTAATACTATTTTAAGTAGATGGCAAGTATTTATTGAATTTATTGTCAATAGGAATATAATAAAGTTTGATAGTTTCAAAAGTTCACTTGATAAGTTCAGTTAAACAGGCTAAGCCATAGTTTAGGTCATATTGGAACAAAATTAGTACAGTAAGGAGGCGTTGTTATGAGCAGAGAAGAAAATGTTTTAAATATGCAGATAACAATTGCAAATAACAATTGCAAATAGCAATTGCAAATAATATGAAACAAGAATACAACATTGATTTTTGTAAATTGGGTGAGCTTTTAGATAAATATGATTTATTGTCATATATGGATGCAATATAAGAGAAAATTGTAGGATGAAAGCGGCAGATGTTAATATCAATAGCTCAATAAATATTCTAATAATTTTTGAGACACTGTTTGTGGGTTGGTAATTGCATTTATCATAATTATATTGTATAATCTATAACCAGCGTTAAATTAGTTAATTACAAATAGAGAAAGGCGAGGTGTAATTGTGAGGGAAAATAGAATTTATAAGCGGGCACTGCTGCTAGCGGTGCCCATGATGATTCAAAATGGTATCACCAATATGGTGGGGTTGGTGGACAATGTTATGGTGGGAAAGCTTGGAACGGAATCTATGACAGCTGTTTCTATTGTGGGACAGTTGATTTTTGTGTTTAATTTAGCAATATTTGGAGGAATTTCGGGACCTGGTATATATGGTGCGCAATATTATGGACAGGGAAATGAGGAGGGATTTAGAAATACTTTTAGAATGAAATGGTGGATTTGTGTATTTTGTATGCTGTTTGGAATAACGGCCTTCCTTTTTGCTAATGAATGGCTTATTGGATTGTATCTTCATGGAGAGAGCGATACAATTAATCCTGCACTTACGATGCATTATGGTAAACAATATCTTATGATTATGCTTTTTTCGATATTACCGTTTAGTGTGACGCAGATTTATGCAAGCAGCCTTAGAGAGACAGGATGCAGTGTAAAGCCAATGATTGCAGGTGTTATTTCCGTGCTTGTGGATATTGTGTTTAATTATTTACTGATTTTTGGAAAGTTTGGAATGCCACAGATGGGAGTTCAAGGGGCAGCAATTGCTACTGTGCTTGCAAGAGTTGTAGAGTGTCTTATTGTTGTTATATGGGCACATGCATGTAGACAAAAACATACTTTTTTACTTGGAATATATCGTACACTTTTTATGCCAAAGGATACTGCTGTTATGATGATAAAAAAAGGGCTTCCGATTTTTTTTAATGAATTTTTATGGGCAGGTGGAATGGCGGCACAGACACAATGCTATTCAACAAAGGGCTTGGAGCTGGTAGCAGGGCTAAATATTTCCAATGCGATTTGTAATCTGCTTAATGTAGTGTTTGTTGCACTTGGCTCTGCAGTAGGTATTTTAATTGGACAAACATTGGGTGCAGGAAAATATGAAAAGGCAAAGAAAGATGCGTTTTCCCTTATGTGGTTTACAGGGGGAGTCTGCATAGGGCTTACGGTTATTTTGGTTGCATTGTCAGGTGTATTTCCAAGAGCATATGAAACTACAGATGAGGTACGAAAGTATGGTCAGAATTTTATTATAATTACGGCACTTTATTTTCCGGTGCAGGGCTTCTTGAATTCTTTGTATTTTACATTGCGTTCAGGTGGAAAGACAGTAGTTACTTTTTTGTTTGACAGTGTTTTTTCGTGGGTAGTAACTGTGCCTGTGGCGTTGGCGCTTTGTATGTGTACACCATTATCCATATTTGTGGTGTTTGCAATAGTACAATCTCTGGATTTGATTAAAGTTGCTGTTGGGTATGTGCTAATACGAAGAGGGGTTTGGATAAGCAATATTGTAAAATGATTTTTAAGAAAATTATATAAGAGTAGAGACGCATGGAAGAATGTAACCATGCGTTTTTTGTATTAAAAAATGTAGAAATAACAAATAGTGAGTAATAATATCTAAATAATAATGCCAAGAAAACTTTGCAAAAACTATTGACAAGTTTTCTTGGCGTTGCTATAATGCAAGTATGCCAAGTGAACTTGGCGGAGATTGTAGATGTGAAAAGCATATATGAAAGTTATGTTACTATTCACAGCTGATTAAATTCGAGGATTTTTGGCATGATTTATGCCAAAATACGAGTTTTGCGGTGCCATTTTGCATGATTTTTCGCAAAATGTGTGCATTTTGGCGCTGAAAGCGCTGCTTGTTACTATGAGTGGTGTAACCGTGAATAATAACAAAGTTATTCATATGGTAGTTTTGTGTTTGTGTGCTGTTTGTCACAAAACTGCTTATGCACAAAAAGCAGCACAGAAAAGAGGATTTTTATGAACAAAGATGAAATTTTAGCTAAAAGCAGAAGAGAGAACCAAGGTTATGACGAAATGGAAAGGCAAATTAAAGATAAATCAATGACGTGGACTTGTATTGCAATGGTTATAGCTGCTACAATATTTTCATTTATTAGAGGTGAACAGGGATATCCTATGATGGATTTATGTGCTACTGTAAGTATATCTGTGTGTGCAGGGCAATTTTATCGTTTTATAAAAGGAAAGGATAAATCGTCACTGTTTATTGCTTGTGTTATGTTTGTGATTTTTGTATTTGCAACTATACGTTTTAGTATGGGACATTAAAGTTTATACGAATTGAGGTGTTAGAATAGTGGATGAAAAACTTGTATTAAAAAATCATCTCAAGGAAGTAAGGGCTGAAAGAAAGTTATCTCAAAGTCAACTTGCAGAAATGGTGGGTGTTTCAAGAAATACTATTAGCTCTATAGAGACAGGACAATTTAGCCCTACTGCCAAATTAGCCCTTGTTATTTGCATTGCACTTGACAAGAAATTTGAAGACATTTTTTATTTTGATTAGAGAACGTTAGAAACTCTTTGCCTGACCATTGCCGCGACTTCTTCTTTTGAAGACGATATAATTCCCGAAGTGATAAATGAAGCAAGCCCATGAGTATAAATCATTGTATTTTGAACGAAACGGCACATATTTTGCCCAAAAAGATTTTGTTCCATATATTTCAAGGAGTAAGCAAATAGTTTATAATCCAATATATAAAGATGAATTTCTTGAACTTTCCTTATTTTCAAGGCTTTTAGAGCCTCATACAGTGAATTGCTATTTATTTTCCCTTGTTTTTGCCCATATGGGCAGTTTACAAGGGAAAGTTTTAAGCTATCTGATGATCTTTGAAATAATATCTGGAAATAGGTTGTTTTCTAGCTAGAATTTGTATATACTATAACTGAAAGCGAGGTGTTTATAAATGATAATAGATACAAACACGATGATTTCAATTACAGAAGCAAATCAAAATTTTTCAAAAGTAGCCAAAGTAGTTG
>CAMWXG010000129.1 GCA_947178155.1 uncultured Lachnoclostridium sp. | reverse complement strand
ATAGCTGACAGAAAGAAAAAGCAGACTGATTTAGATAAATTTAATAAGAAAATAAATAATATTAATGATAAAATATTAGAATGTGATAACAAAAAGCATGATGCAGAGATTAAACTTGAAGGCTTAAAGAGTGAGCTTAATACATTAAAGGCTTCACTTGAATATGAAACAGAAAAGGAAGCAAAAAGTAATCTTAATAAGTGTAGTAAAGAACTTGAAGAGCTTGAAAGTATGCATGATAAGCTTGATAAAGAATATAAGGATATACAAAAAAAGCTTGCCGCAACACAGAGTGCATTAAAAGAGCTTAAGGAACAGCTTGATGATACAAATAAAATAGAACTTGAGGAACTTGAAGGAAATGTTAACATTATTAGCGAAAAAATATCTGTTATAAAAAAAGAGCTTGACAAATATAGTTTTTATATACAAAGTAATAAAAAGTCATATGACAGAATAGAAACTCTTATGAAAGAACGAAGTGATATTGCAGAAAAACAGAAAGTTATTAAATCACTTAATGAAGCTGCCAATGGCAAAATACATTTTCAGACATATATTCAAAGACAATATTTTAAACAGATTATACAGGCAGCAAATAGAAGACTGGTTCGTATGGCATCAGGAAGTTTTCTCTTAAAGTGCAGGGATATGGGACAAGGAGGTCAGGGGGAAACGGGACTTGAGCTTGATGTGTATAATCCTTTGAGTGGTAAGGTACGTGATGCACACACACTTTCTGGTGGTGAAACATTTATGGCATCTCTTTCAATGGCACTTGGAATGGCAGACATAGTTCAAAATACTGTAGGCAGAACAAGGCTTGACACTATGTTTATTGATGAAGGCTTTGGCTCATTAAGTGATGATGTAAGGGACAAGGCTGTAAAAGTTTTGTTAGAGCTTGCAGGAGACAGCCGTCTTGTGGGCATCATATCCCATGTATCGGAGCTTAAAGAGCAGATACCTGACAAGCTTATAGTAGAAAAAGGTGAGTTTGGGAGCCATGTAAAATGGGTTAAGATATAGAGTATAATTTCTGTGGAAAGGACTGTAGTATATGGATTGCAGGGATATACAGAAAATGTTTATTCCATTTATTAATGAGGAGTTAAGCATAAAGGATTTAGGAAAATTTCTTGAACATATTGACAGATGCAGGGACTGTAGGGAAGAGTATGATATTTATTATACTATGATAATGGGTATGAGATATCTTGAAAGTGAAAATAATAAAACAGAGTTTAAAATTAATTCAGAACAGAAATTAAGAGAAGCAGAAGAGCATATTTTAAAACATAAGCTATTTCAGATTGGAAAGGTAGTTTTATTAATTATTATCTGTGTTGCAGTGATTATTGTTTTGTGATTAGTAAGTTTTAATTGGAGGTTAGAGATGAGTGAAAAGATTTTATTGATAGATGGGCACAGTATATTAAACAGGGCATTTTATGGTGTTCCGGATTTGTCAAATTCAGAGGGGCTTCACACAAATGCGGTATTTGGGTTTCTAAATATTATGTTTAAGATACTTGATAAAGAAAAACCTGATTACCTTACTGTTGCGTTTGATGTGCATGAGCCGACATTCAGGCATGAGATATATGCAGAGTATAAGGGGACAAGGAAGAAGGCGCCTGATGAATTAACACAGCAGGTTCCAATAATTCAGGAACTTCTTGAAGCGATGGAAGTGTGTATTGTAAAAAAAGGTGGTTATGAAGCAGACGATATTTTAGGGACTATAGCAAAGAAGGCAGAACGAGAGGGAATAGAAGTAACCCTTGTTTCGGGTGACAGGGATTTGCTTCAGATTGCTTCAGATAATGTAAAAATAAGTATACCTAAGACCAAAAAAGGAATGTCAGAGGTTGAAGAATATTATACACAGGATGTTATAGAAAAGTACAGTGTAACTCCTGAGCAGATTATTGATTTAAAAGGGCTTATGGGAGATGCTTCTGACAATATACCGGGAATACCGGGAGTTGGTGAAAAGACTGCAGTAAAGATACTTACAGCGTATCCAACTATTGAAGAAGCATATGAAAATATAGATAATATTACACCAAAGCGCACACAGAACTTAATGCGTGATAATAAAGAGCTTGCATATTTAAGTAAAAGGCTTGCAACTATTAAGACAGATTGTGATATAGAGTTTACATTTGACATGGCAAAACTTGGTTCTTTATTTACACCGGCTGCATTTGAGCAAGTTAAAAGACTTGAATTAAAATCAATAATAAAGCGTTTTGATTCGCAGGTAGTTTCAGAAGTATCCACAAAGCCGCATAATTATATTTATATAAATGATGAAAAAGAAGCTAAAGTTTTTGTTGATAATCTTATAAAAGCAGCGCCTGAGGTTATAGGTGTGTCATTTATGGGAGATGAGTGGAGTAGTTCCGGTGCAAAAAAGAAGCATAAAAAGAAGGGCGGTCAGCTAAGCTTTGTTTTTGATGAGTCAGGGGAGAATGCAGAACTTGTAAATGACAATGTTTCTGATGTTAAAGAATTTCTTTTACTTGGTTTTGGATTAAGTTATCAGACGAATGAAGAGTGTAAAACAGCATGTATTCTTAAAAATGATAAAATTACAGCAGAATTTATTATAAAAATGTACAGAAAAGCAGCAGAAAGCGTCCCTTTTGTTGCACTAATGAATTTTAAAGACAGTATGCATATTACAGCTCCTATAGCGCCGCTTATGCAGGGTACAAAAGTTCCATCACAGACAGCTTTTGCAGATAATAATGAAGAGGAGAGAAAAAAGCTTTTTGAGCAGGTTTCAGATATTTCTGTTGCAGCATATCTTCTAAATCCGCTTAAGGATACTTATTTGATTGATGATATTGCAAGGGATTATCTTAATATGACTGTTAAATCATATGAAGAGCGATTTGAAAAAAGGAAGCTTGAAACAGTATATGAAGAAGGAGATAATGAGGATAAAAGACTTCTTTATGATTATGCAGGTGAGCTTGCATATGTATCATGTATGGCATACAATACCGTTATTGAAAGGCTTAAAGAGCAGGGAATGTATAATCTTTTCAGAGATGTTGAAATGCCTACAACATACTATTTATATCAGCTTGAAAGAGAAGGCATTGAGGCTGACATAAATGTACTGAAAGAGATGTCAGAGCTTCTTGATACAAAGATTAAAGCGCTTGAAACAGATATATATGATATTGCAGGTGAGGAGTTTAATATTAATTCACCAAAACAGCTTGGAGTTATACTTTTTGATAAGATGAAGCTGCCATTTGCCAAAAAGACAAAGACAGGCTATTCTACATCAGCAGATATTCTTGAAAAGCTTAAAAATGAAGATCCGATAGTATCAAAAATACTTGATTACAGACAGGTAAGTAAACTTAAATCCACATATGCTGATGGTCTTCCGGTCTATATTGAGGAAGACAAGCGTATACATGGTAAATTTAATCAAACGATTACAGCAACAGGCAGGATAAGCAGTACAGATCCGAATTTGCAGAATATACCGATTAGGATGGAGCTTGGACGAAGATTAAGAAAAGTATTTATTCCAAAAGAGGGATGCATTTTTCTTGATGCGGATTATTCGCAGATTGAATTAAGAGTTCTTGCACATATGTCAGATGATGAAGAGCTTATTGAAGCATATAAAAATGGTGATGATATACACAGAATTACAGCATCAAAGGTATTTCATACACCTTTTGAAGAAGTTACTGATTTGCAGAGGCGTAATGCAAAAGCGGTAAACTTTGGTATAGTTTATGGAATAAGCGCATATGGTTTGTCGCAGGATTTAAATATTGAGAAGAAAGAGGCAGATGCTATTATTAAACAGTATTTTGCAACATATCCCAAAATTGAAGCATTTTTAAATAATATGGTGGAGGATGCAAAAAAGAAGGGATATGCTAAAACAATATTTGGCAGGAGGAGACCAGTACCAGAACTGGCTTCTGGTAACCACATGCAGAAGTCATTTGGGGAACGTGTTGCAATGAATTCTCCAATACAGGGAACTGCGGCAGATATTATAAAAATAGCCATGATAAAAGTTGCAGAGCGTCTTGACAGAGAAAACCTTAAATCCAGAATTGTTTTACAAGTTCATGATGAACTGCTTGTAGAAACCTTTATAGAAGAAAAAGAAAAGGTTAGGAATATTCTCATAGAGGAGATGCAGAAAGCAGCAGATTTAAAGGTTCCGCTCTCTGTAGATGTAGAAGAGGGCAGTGACTGGTTTGAAGCTCATTAAGAAGCATTAAAGGGTTGAGAGAGTGAATTTTATAGATATGCTTTAGGGTGTATTTGATAATCGGCGTATAGATGGAGGAATATTAATGCATGTAATAGGTATTACAGGAGGAGTTGGAAGCGGAAAATCATTTGTGGCAAACAGGATTAAAGAGTTATATAATGCTAAGCTTCTTATAGCCGATGAGCTTGGTCATATAGTGACTATGCCAGGTGATTTAGGATATCAGAAGATAAAAGAAAGGTTTGGAGAAGATATTATTGACAAAGAAGGATTTATAGATAGAAAAAAGCTTGCAGATATTATTTTTAATGATGATAATGCAAGAAAAGATATAAATGATATAGTGCATCCGGAGGTTATGTCATATATTGAAAAGTATATATCTGAAAGAAAGGATAAAAAAGGGTATATAATTCTTGAAACAGCTATAATGTATGAAACCGGATGTGATAGATTTTGTGATGAGGTGTGGTATGTGTATGTTCCTGCAGATATTAGAATTGCAAGGCTCAAAGAAAGCAGGGGGTATTCTTATGACAAATCATGTGCTATAATAAAGAAACAAAAATCTGACAATTATTTTATTGAAAGAGCAGATTTTGTAATAGAGAATTCAGGCAGTATAGAAGAGCTTGAACAAAAGCTTAGGATGTTATTGTAAGTGGTATGGGGGATATTGATATGGATGAGAAAAAAAATATTCTTGTTGTTGATGATCTTGAAATGAACAGGTATATATTAAGTGAGATTTTTTCGGACTATGCTAATATAATTGAGGCTGAAGATGGGCAGCAGGCTATTGAACATATAAAGAAATATGGCAAAGACTTAACGATTATTTTACTTGATATAGTTATGCCTGTATTAGATGGTTTTGGTGTTTTTGAATTTCTTAAAGAAGCAGGGTTTGAAGAGATAATTCCGGTAGTTATGATTACTTCGGATATATCTTATGAAACAGAAAAAAAAGGGTATGATTATAAGGCAGCAGATATTATAATAAAACCATTTAATTCAACTATCGTAAGGCGTCGTATAATTAATATTATTGAGTTGTATGAGTATAAGAGAAATCTTGAAATAACTGTTGAGCAACAGATGAAAAAGCTTCAAGAGCAGAATTATGAGCTTGCTGTTAAAAATAAAGAGCTTGATGAGTATCAGGATTCCATGACGGAAACATTAAGCAATATATTGGAGTTTCGTAATAACGAATCAGGTGGTCATGTTAAACGAATTAAGGATTATACGCGAATTTTGGCAAATACGATTATGGATACATATCCGGAATATGGTCTGACTCCAGAAAAAATAGATTTGATTGTGAGTGCATCTGCAATGCATGATATAGGAAAAATATCAATATCTGATGAAATTTTATTAAAACCAGGCAAACTGACAGAAGCTGAATATGAAATTATGAAAACACATACGCTGCTTGGCTGTGACATTATAGAAAGCTTTGATTTTATAAAAGATAAAAAAATTTATGATTATACATATGATATATGCAGACATCACCATGAGCGTATAGATGGAACAGGTTATCCTGATGGACTTTCAGGTGATGAGCTTTCCATAGCAGCTCAAATTGTATCAGTAGCAGATGTATATGATGCACTTGTCAGCAGCCGTTGTTATAAAAATGCATATGCACATGATGATGCAGTATCAATGATAAAAAATGGTGAATGTGGTTCATTTAGTAAAAAAATTCTGCACTGTTTTAGTTTGTGTCAGTATAAATTTAAAGTTATTTTTATGGAAATGTTGAATACCATGTGATAAGAGGCAGATTTAATATAGCTTCCATAAGGCTTCCTGTTAGTATAAGTAAAATAACTATGATGAAAAGGGGAAACTGCTTTAGCAGCAGTTTTCCCTTTTTAGCTCCTGATAAAGAGTTACATTCTGAATAGTCAAAATGAAATTTGTCACAATGTGCTATTATCAGAAGATAAAGAGGAATAAATAAAAATGAATGTGGACACAGATAACAAAAAAAGCGTATAACACCTGGAGCTCCATGAAGTATAATATTAAAGGCAAGCAGTAATCCATTAGTAAAGCCTGTGTACAGTGCAAAAGCACAATAATAATACTGCCACAGATTTGTAAGTGCAAAAAGGTATAAAAGAGCAGACAATTTTATATTCTGCTTAAGAGATAAAAAAAATATATCAGATTTATTTATATCAAGTTCAGATATTCTTCCTGTTATATCATTATATATTGTAAGAAGTGGTGAATACAAACTTGTTTTTAAAAGGTTGCCTGTAATACAGCCTGTTATTATTCCTATAAAAGCAAAAAAAAGTACGATTTTGCATACAGCAGGGAGCTTTCTGGCAGAGCTTGACTTTTTTGATATTGATTTCATGTTTACCTCCATTTGCATAGCGAATGTAAGTGGTAATTTGACATTTTAAGTATATGCGCAGAGGATAGGAATATGACAAAATTAGAGCTAAGGTGTCTGACCTTTTATATAGGAGTGCAAAAAGATAAATATGGTGGGCATTTCGCTTTAAAACCCAATGAAATAAAACAGAGCCAACAAACTTTGATTTTATTTCACAGGTTCATTGGCTCTGCTATTTGTAATTATTATAGTGGATTGTTGCGGAAGTGTAAAGTCTATTGAATTTTGATTCGTTTTTTCAAATAAAAAATTTTGGGGATAAAAATTCTTTCATGAAAAGTATCATAATATTTGTTATTAGAAAGTGATTTATTCATTATTTACATATTATGTAAATAATGGTAATATAGTGATAAGTTATAGTTAATAAAACAATTGCTATTTGAGCCGTAAAAGTGCGGCATGGGAGGTTAATATGGAGAAATTTACATATCGTATGGCAACATTAGACGATTTACCACTTATTATGGAAACAATGGCGAAAATAATGAGAGAGCGTGATTGTAAAGAAAAAGACATATTGGATGCTATTGAGAGTGAAAAGAAAAATGAGCTGTATCGGATGAAAAATGAAATATCGGTAATTTGTTTAGCGTACTGTGGTGATATTTTTGCGGGAATGGGTGCAATTCAGGATTGGAACCAATATTGTGCAGATGGAGGAACAGCTGATTTGGATATAAGGCAGTTTTATACTGTTCCTGAATTTAGAAAACAGGGTGTTATGCGCCGTATTATAGAAATTTTGGTAAAGAAAGCATGGGAACGGGGATGTGAGCGTGTGCATATTTACACCCTTTTTCCAAATATTAAGCTTCGTGAAGCACTCTGTGAAGTAGGTTTTCATGATATAATTGATATAAAAGAAGGAGGAGGAGTTTTTGTAAATGGTAGCGAAATGGAAATTTCAAATAG
>CAMWXG010000128.1 GCA_947178155.1 uncultured Lachnoclostridium sp. | reverse complement strand
TATTATAACACTATATATTATCCAAGAAAAGTATTGAACCCTCTTAAAAAGTGTGATATTATCAGTTGTAGGTGTTTACCATTTTTTTACAGTTTAAAGGCCTGTTTTGCAGGGTTTAGAGAATGTTTGAAAATAACTCATCTAATAAACAGCCATGCTTATAGCATGGCTCATTTTAAACATTTTGTGGCAATTGTTTTTAAATTTTACGCATCTAAGTATGCAGAATGGAGGGTTAAAATGAGAAAAGTATTGGCGGCGCTGCTTGCGGCCAGTCTTGTACTGCAGCCATGTAGTGGTTTTAATGTTATGGCATATGGTTCAGAAGTTACAAAAGCTGTACAGAAGGAAAGTAGTATAACAAAAAAAGCAGTTTTGGAAGTAGAGGTTTTATCTTCGCTTTTATTCCCATATAGTAACAAAAAGGTAACTATAAATATCAGCAAAGATGGTGCCATAGTGGACAGCAAAACATTAAGTTTTGAGGGTGCATCAAATGATAGTATTAATGAGAATGGGGCTTCTAAGCCTTCTAAAGAATTTGTAAGGTTTTTTGTAGAACCTGGAACTTATACTATTACTGTAGAGACTGATAAATTTGCAAAGTATGAGCAGGATGTTACGGCAAAGTCAGGCTGTATTGAAAAGATACAAGTTTATTCTGTAAAAACGGAAACAGACAGTACAGCAAAGTCAGGTTGGATTAGACCAGGTGATGTTACAAATGATGGTGTAATAGATGATTCGGACAAGGAGAGCATGCTATCTGTTATCAGGAATAATCCAGAGGATACTTCGTGTGACTTAAATAATGATAATAGGACAGATATTGTAGATTTGCAGGCTTTGGTTCAGGGGCTTGGAGAAAAACAGCAGATTTCTTCTGTTGAACAGTTATATCTGCCTTTAGGTGCTGATGTCGGAAAAGGGACAGTTATTACAAACGGCAGTTTAGAGGCACTTATTAACGAGGGAGAGCAGATTACACTTGAAACAAAGAATACAGATGCTATTTCAGGGAATAATCCTGTAGAGATGGAGTTTACCCTTGCAGGTGATAATACATCTGATAATGTTCCTAAGATAGAGGGCATTACTATACAGGCGCCGGCAGAGGTGGAAGCAAATGAGGCACTATCAAGTGACATTACAAATGGTGAAATAGTTCTTACATATATAGAAAGTGGGCAAGAAAAAGAACTTGCTCCAATTTCTCTTGCGGACGGAAGAGTGAAATTAAAAGCAGCAAGAAAACAGGCAGCTGTAAGTCCGAATGTAAGTGTTGATGCCAATGGATGTCTTGTTGTTAACCTTGGGACACAAATTGCTGTAAAGCGTGTATCTATAAAGATTACAGGAACTAAGAAAAATTCTCCTTTGGTTAATATTGCAAAAGTTGAATTTGTAAATGATATGGAAAAAAGAATTCCGGCGCCACAGCTTAATATACCGGAGATTAAGGAATTGACAGCAGGAAGCAAAAAACTGACTGTTTCATGGAAACCTCAAATTAATGTGAGTGGATATGAAGTCTTTGTGTCAGGACCAAAGGGGGCTGATACACAAGATGAACAAATTATCAGTTCAACAGGTTCAGAATATACGATAAGTGCCATTAATAACAAATCACTTACTAATAAGGAAACATATTCTATAAAAGTACGTTCTGTAAATGGTGATTGGAAAAGTCCATGGTCGGAAGTGGTAGAAGGAAGCCCTCATGTAACAGATGTTCCGGCACCACCTGATAATGTAAAAGCTACAGGTAGTAGTAATTCGATTAAGGTAGTATGGAAAGACATGGACGATGCTAATGGCTATATGGTTTATTATAAAAAGTCAAGTGCTTCAGAATATCAGCCTGTTGTAGCAGGTTTTACTCCTGTAAAGGAAGGAACTGGAATGATTGAAGGCAACAGTTATACTATTACAGGTCTTGAGGAAAATACTGAATATTCTGTTTATGTTATAGGTTGGAATGAATTTGGCTGGGGCAAGTCATCACTTGTTTCGCTTGCAACGACTAAAAGTACAGAACCACCGAAGCTTCCAAATTATAAGCTTTTAAATACTTCCAATGGGGAAGGAAAAGTAACAGCACATATTGTAAGTGCAACTATAGGAGGCAGTAATTCTGCTATGTCATCAAGTCCATTAGATACAGAAAAGGGAAGTGCATTAGGTCTGGTTGATAATGACTATAATTCATATTGGAGCAAGGCTGACTTTGATGATGGTGTATACTATCCAAGTATGTCTAAGGGTATGTTTATAACTCTTGATGATGATTATAAGATGAATTATTTTACATTTGCAGCAGCAGAACAGGAGTCTGGCGTAAATCTTGTCAGGATTGAATACTGGAATCAGGAAACGGGGAGTGCTGACAATGCAAGAAAAATAATTAATGCGCGTTTAATTGAAAAAACAGATGAGAATAATAATCCATTTTATATTGTAAAATTTGATGAGACAATTACTGCTAATAAAATACATATGAGTCTTGGACGTTCATGGCCGGATCGTACGGCAATGAAAGTAGGAGAGATTCATTTCCACAAATATGATTCACTTGAAGATGATATTATGGCATTATATGCTGATGAAATGCATACTACACTTAAGGAAGGTGTGGATAAGGCAGCAATAAATGCACTTGCTGACCGTCTGGAGGTTACAGATACACAGAGCGGTGAAAAGCATCCTCTTTATAGTCAGCTAAAGCTGGAAATTAAGACTGCGCTTGAGATTTTAGAATCAAAACTTGATCCTTCTTATGAGGTAATTAATAAGATTACTCCACAGAAAGATAAACATCTTGGTTTTGGAGGGTTAAATGCATGGCAGCCGCTTGGAAAGACAGCTCCTGCGGGAACTGAGCTTCTTGTATATGTTGGACATAATACTAAGAGAACTGGAGATTCAACAAATCTAAAACTTGTGATGACACAATATCATGCGGAATCAAGCAGCCTTGTAAAGACGGTAAACCTTAAAATAGGCAGAAATGAAGTTACTGTTCCTATTATTGCTGATAAAGATTTTGAACGTGGAGGGCAGCTTTATATTGCATATGATGGAAATAGTGATGCTGACAAGTATGCTGTTCGTATAAGCGGAGCAGACAGTATTCCTGTACTTAATGTATATGGAAAAACGGGAGCAGAGCGTACAAAAGCGATTAGTGATTATATTTCAGAGCTTGAAAGTTATGTAACTTCTATTGAAGAAAATCATAATAAAGTGCATGTAGGTACAAAAAATGCAAATTACAGCTATAATCAGCAAAACTGCATTTTAAATGCAACTGATATTATGCTGGAGTCGATGATGTACTCACTTCCTGCAACACAAGTACTGGCAGGAATAGGAAGTGTGTCAGATAAGACAGCAAAACTTGATAATTCTTTGCAGGCAATGGAAAAGGCAATGACATTATTCTATCAGCATAAAGGGCTTAGCAATGAAGCAGGAGATGTGCATGGCAATAATGCACTTCCAAGGCAGCACTTAAATATCAGGTATATGAGGATGTTTGCCGGAGCATTTATGTATGCGTCAGGAAATCATATTGGTATAGAATGGGGTTCGTCAACAATTGCCAGTGCTATGAATGATTGGAATAGTATGGGCTGGGGAATTGCACATGAGATAGGCCATGATATTAACCAGGGAAGTTATGCAGTTGCAGAAATTACTAATAACTATTTTGCACAACTTATAACGATTGAAACGAAAGGAACACGTTTTAAGTATCCAGAAGTTTATAAAAAAGTTACTTCCGGGGCAAAGGGATATTCTCCTAATGTGGCAACACAGCTTGCAATGTACTGGCAGCTTCATTTGTTATTTGATGATAATAAGGAAGACAGGCATATTTTTGATAATTATGATGAGCAGTTTAACAATTTGTTCTTTGCAAGGGTTGATACTTACTGTAGAAATCCTGAGAAGGCACCTGTAAGCGGATTAGAATTAAATGGTGGTGTTGATCAGAATCTTATGCGTCTTGCATGTGCTGCAGCAAATAAAAATATTCTTCCATTCTTTGAAAGATGGGGAATGGAACCAGACAGCACGACAGAGGCTTATGCAAGTAAATATGGAGATGCTGATAAAAGAGCACTTTATTATGTAAATGATGATGCAAGGGACTATAGAGTTGACAATGTAAGCGGAAATCAAAATATTTTAAATGAAGATGTTGTAACAGCTAATGTAGCAGCAAATTCTAATAAGGCAGAAATTACAATATCAACCAGTGCAGATGAAAAATTAATACTTGGTTATGAAATTATACGCTGTATGACAAATAATGGAAAAGAAGAAGAACAGGTAGTTGGATTTAAGCTTATTGATACCGCTGCATCAACGGTATTTACAGATACTGTGTCTACATTAAATAACAGGGTAATGACATATAAGGTAAGAGCTGTTGATAAATTTCTGAATTATTCAAATAAAGCAGACGCAGGTTCTGTTAAAATTGAGACTAAAGGAGTGCTTGATAAAGCACATTGGACAGTGGAAACTGATATGACATCAAAGGATGATATTGCAGTTGCATTAGATGATGATGATCCAGACAGTGGTTATAGCGAGGATGGTACATCAGTTAGTGAAAAGAAGCTTCATACAATTGACAGAATTATTGATAATGATAAAACTGCAGAAGGCACATATAACGGAGATAGTACAGGTATTGCGGTTATTACAATTGATATGAACAAGTCTTGTGAAGTAACATCATTAAAATATTCAGGTGATGCACTTGATAAAGTTAATGTTGAAGTGAGTACAGATGGTAAAATCTGGACGATGGTAAAACAGGACTATACTGGTTTCGATGGAACCGAAGATAAGATATTATGGTTTGATTCAGTAAATGAAGATGCCAGAAATAATTGGATTGGAACTTATGATGCCAGATATGTAAGAATGTCAATTAATAAAACCGGAAATATTTCCATAACAGAAATTGATTTATGCGGACCAACAGGAGACAATGTAGAATTTTTAAGTTCAGATAATACACAGCCTGCTATTGGCATTTTGAAAGCAGATTATAAGTATGGAGAAAATGATGCAGATGTAATTCCTGTCGGCTCACTTATTTTTACTGGAATTTATAAAGGAAATCCGGCTTATAATGTAGTTATGTTGTATGATACTAAAGGAAATGTAATAGGTGTAAAAGATGGCAATGTGGAAGCAGAACAGGTGATTTTAGCTGATGTGCCAAAACAAGGTAATCTTGGTGATACTTCTGATGGTATATGGATATATTACCTTAAACCAGGGCAATGGAATGAATCTTCCATTAAAAGTATAGAAGGTGTACGATGTGAATTGTATCGAGTTGATGATGCAATTACACTTGAGGGTGAGCGTATTGTAAGTGATACGCAGATTATAAAAATGCCTTCAGTACTGCCGGAAATTGAATTGACAGGAAGTACGACACAGTAAAGATATGAAGAGTAATTGTAGTTATTAAATGGAGATGGAGGTAGAGATGAAGAAATGGATTAGTTTCATAATGGTATTTGCTCTTCTCCTTGCCGTTATCCCGCCGATTACAGTATCGGCGGCGGCAGGGGGAGGCGAGCTTATTGTAAATGGTAATAATGTCACCATTACTCTTGATATTCCGGAAGGAAAGACTGAGAATATAACATCACTGCGTTTTCAGGTAGTAGTAACTGTTAATTCAGGAAGTATGAGTGAGCCATCATTTAGGTTTTCTGATACAATAAAAAGTACAGTTAAAGATGTGGTTGTAAATCAATCAGAATCAGAACAATATATTATAGATATTATTTTGTCAGGCAAAAAGGACGAAAAGATTTTTGATAGCAGTGGAAAGGCACAGATTGGAACTCTTATTTTAAAGCCTGCCAGCATAGATGCTAAGGCGACCGTAGTAATTGCAGGAGACGAGAATAGTTCTCAGCCTGTTGTAACTATTGTAAATAGTATTGGACAGGCTTCAACGACTGTTTTGCTTGAAAATGTGGAGCCTGTTATTGTAACAAATACTGGAAGTTCAAGTTCAGGAGGAGGTAGTGGCGGCGGTGGAGCAGTTGTAATAAGCACACCACGTCCATCGGCCTCACCAGATGTTACAGCTTCACCAGCTCCAGATGTTACCCCAAATGGTACAAGTGCACCTGAACCAGATAATACAGGGCTTCCTAATGATTATGATGAAAGTTTTCTTAAAAATGCAAAGCCAACATTAAAAGCTACAGTAAAAACCGGTTCAAAGAATATTTCATTTAAATGGAATAAAATTGCCGGGGCAGAAGGTTATATTATTTATAAGTATAATGCAAATACAGGCAGATATATCAGGCAAAAAGCAATTTCAAGTCCTGATACAACAACTTGTTCTATAAAATTTGCATATGCCACTACATACTCTTTTAGAATGCATGCGTTTAAAACAGAAGAAGATGGAAGCAGGACTTATGGTGCTTTTAGTTCTATTGTCAAAGTAACAACAGCTCCTTCTAAAGTACAAGGTCTTATTGTAAAGCAAAAAAAAGGCTCTAATATAACAATTTCATGGAAAAAAGTTGCAAGAGCAAGTGGTTATCAGATATTAATGAGCAAAAAGAAAAATGGTACTTATTCTTGTATTAAGACGATTAAAAGAGGTTCTGTAAGAAAGTGTACCATTAAAAAGAAAAATGCAAGGAGATGCTATTATAGAGTCAGAGCATATGTAAATGGCGCTGGAAAGAAGCGTGTGTATGGAAATAAAAGTAATGCAAAATCTGCTTGATTACATACAATAGAAAAATAATTTGTACAAAGGACGGTAAACACGCTCTAAAATTTATTAGTTTGCCGTCCTTTGTATATGGTTGCATTCTGTATAATTCTTACTCTGAAATAAGTTCTCTTGCTTCAACTTTTTTTATTTTTCTTGATGCGAAATAAGCAAATATAAAGAAACATATGCCTGTTACGGCTATTGGTATAAGTACTGTCATTAATGTATAATTTGTAATGACTTTGATAAAACCTATAATGCTTAAAACTTTTCCTAAAAGCTTCGCAGAGAAAGCTGCACTAAGAGCGATTCCAAATGCTGCACCAATAAGCGATACTATGAAGAAACGTACTGCAAACTGAAGTCTTAAATTATTTGAGCTAAATCCCATAGTTTTATAGATTCCGATATTTGTACGTTCCTGAATAAAGGTTTTATTGCAGACCATACTTATAACTACGATAGCAAATATTATTGAAAAAGCATATATAATTATTTTTACTAAGGTTACTGCTGTATCAGTAAATCCTCCAAATCCTTCTTTTTCAAAATAAAAGGTTGATGCAATAACAACATCACCTAGTTCTGTATTAATTTTTTCAGCAATCTCTTCTTTTTTTGAAGCATCTTTAAGGACAATGTTCATATAATTAATGCTATTGATGCCAAGTTTTTTTGCTCCTTCAATCGACATTGCACAGCACATACCAGTATCATTCGCTCCCTGATATATGCCTGAGATTATATAAGTATCTTCAAGCTGATTATTGGTTATTTTAACTTCATCACCCATTTTAATTTCAAGGGTATCTGCAACTATTTTTGTGATAATGATTTCATTATCATATAATGGGGCTCTTCCTTTTTGTATGCCAAGAATATATTCAGG
>CAMWXG010000127.1 GCA_947178155.1 uncultured Lachnoclostridium sp. | reverse complement strand
TTTAAATCGAATGAAGCTTCTTGTAATCAAGTTTAAATGTTTTATTCAATATATTTAGTATGTAATGGAGGTACAAATGGATTTAAAATTATTAGGATCAAATGTTAAAAAGCACCGCAAAAATTTAAATTATACTCAGTTTGATTTAGCGGAAAAAACAAATTTGTCAACTGTACATATTTCGCATATTGAAAATGGAAAAGTTAAAATGTCAATTGGAACATTTATTTGTATGTGTAATGTGTTAAAGGTTACTCCTAACGATATATTGTCAGGGCAATATGAAGTTGAAGAAGAATGTGACAATAATTGTGAGTCAGATAATTTTAATGAGAATGGAGAATATGGTATAAATTCCAAAATAAGAGAAAATCTTGATAAGATGTCGATAAGAGAAAAGCGTGTTATGTTGGAATTGTCAGAACTTTTGACTGATAAAAGAAAAAATAAATAATTTGCACAAAAGTTAATACACTATAGGTATTGAATGTTTTTCTCTAAAAGCCTATGGATTTCATGATACGATGTGTTATAGGAGTACAGACATTTAGTTGTTAAAAGTTGCTGCCATAAGGAATTAATGTAATATGGCATAACAATTACAGTTATGATAAAAGTTCTTTTAGAAAACTTAAGAGGATGCATATATCATAAGATATAAACATTGGATAAATTCCTGTATGGCAGTAACTTATTTGCTACCACATCTTTCTATATTCATTTGGCGAGCAGCCTTCTATTTTCTTAAAAATCCTTGAAAAGTAACTTGCATCACTAAAACCACATTGAAGGCATATTTTTTCCATAGGCATATCTGTAAATCTTATCAAATGTTTAGCCTGTGTTATGCGAATTTGTTGGATATAGTTATTAATTGTAATTCCATATTGTTCTTTAAATATACGTGTAAGGTAGAATTTATTAATAAAGAAGTATTCTGCTAAATAATCTAATGAAATTTGTTTAACATAATTTTTTTCTAAATATTCTCTAACATGCTGCAGAGTTTGATATTTTGCCGTAGTTTTGTTATGTTCAATTTCCTGCCAGCTGTCTTCCATTAGATAAGTTAAAAGACAGGTGAGTTTTTGGAAAATTAACATATCTTTTACATATGATGATGAATCAGCAGATGCATTTATTTCTGATAATATATTATCATAACGAATAATATCTTTTGGGTGAAAACATGCAGAACCTCCACGTTCTTTATATTTTATATATATTTGTTGCATATTTGGTCCATTAAAATGAACCCATTTTAACTTCCATAAGTCATTGCATGTGCTGTGTGAATATTCCAATCTACAGTCAATAAATACACAGTCACCAGAGTGTAATGAGTATTTGCTTCCTCCATAATTTAAAGTGCCTGAACCTGATTCTACAATAAAGAAGAGATAAGATTCAAGGTTATTACGCTTATTTGTGTGTGGTTTAATGGATTGCAGGCATCCGATTTCCTGAAGATGTATAAGTGTATTTCTTGCAAAGGAAGAGGGTGTATATAAAATTCGTTTGGAATTTTCAATATCTCCTTGAAAAATATAATTTTCCATAATTTCTCCATTTGTTTGAATTTTAAAATATGTAATCTTTTGTGATTTTTTATTTTTTGTTGTAGAGTGTTTGATAATGAGTTGTAAACTATTAAAATTTACAAGGAGTATATCACAAAATAATAATAAAAGTCAATATTGTGCTAGAAACAGTCAATATATTCTCTGTTAATTGAGCAAAATATTTTTTATAATATCAAAAAACTATAATGTCAAAAGCAGAAAGGGTTGGTAAGTATATATGAAAAAAGCATTAATTACTGGAATTACAGGTCAGGATGGCTCATATTTGGCTGAGTTTCTTTTGGAAAAGGGTTATGAGGTGCATGGCATAATTAGACGTGCATCTATATCTAATACAGCAAGAATAGACCATCTTATAGCAGAAGGGACTATTACGTTGCATGATGGTGATCTTTCTGATTCAAGCAGTTTAGTAAGAATTATTAATTTGGTGCAACCTGATGAAATCTATAATCTTGCGGCACAGTCTCATGTTCAGGTGTCATTTGATGTTCCTGAATATTCAGGTGATGTAGATGCTATTGGTGTACTGCGTGTTTTAGAAGCTGTACGCATACTTGGACTTATAGATAAGACAAGAATATACCAGGCATCTACATCAGAGTTATATGGCAAGATTGAGGAGATACCACAGTCAGAGACTACTCCTTTTCATCCATACAGTCCGTATGCAGTTGCAAAGCAGTATGGTTTTTGGATTACTAAGGAGTATCGTGAGGCTTATGGTATGTTTGCTGTTAATGGTATTTTGTTTAATCATGAGTCAGAGCGCAGGGGTGAGAATTTTGTTACAAGAAAGATTACATTAGCAGCCGGACGTATAGCAGAAGGACTTCAAGATCATTTGGAGCTGGGTAATCTTGATTCGCTGCGTGATTGGGGATATGCAAAGGATTATGTTGAATGTATGTGGCTTATATTGCAGCATGATGTTCCAGAGGATTTTGTTATTGCCACAGGAATACAGCATACTGTACGTGATTTTACAGAGAGAGCGTTTAAGGCAAATGGCATTGAAATCCGCTGGGAAGGAATGGGAGTTGATGAGAAGGGATATGATAAAGCAACAGGGAAAATGGTTGTATGTGTAAATCCTGAATGGTTCCGTCCAACTGATGTTGATAACTTATTGGGAGATCCTTCTAAGGCAAAGTCAGTTCTTGGTTGGAATCCACAAAAGACAAGTTATGAAGAATTGGTTGATATTATGGCAAAGCATGACCGTGAATTGGCTAAAGGGCTTAGAGGAGGAAATGTTTGATGGAAAAAGATGCAAAAATTTATGTTGCAGGACATCGTGGAATGGTTGGTTCTGCTATCATTCGCGAACTTAAACGGCAAGGTTATACAAATATTATTACACGTACACATAAGGAACTTGATTTGTGCAGGCAGGATGCTGTAGAGGAGTTTTTTTCAAGTGAGAAGCCAGAATATGTTTTTCTTGGAGCTGCTAAGGTTGGGGGAATAGTTGCTAATAATGAAGCGTTAGCAGATTTTATGTATGACAATATGATTCTTGAAATGAATGTTATACATTCTGCATGGGAGAATGGCTGCAAAAAATTAGAGTTTCTTGGTTCTTCATGTATATATCCGCGTATGGCTAAACAGCCTATGAAGGAGAGCTGTCTGCTTACTTCTGAGTTGGAAGAAACTAATGAGGCATATGCATTAGCTAAGATATCAGGACTTAAATATTGTGAATATTTAAACAGACAGTATGGAACAGATTATATTTCTGTAATGCCTACTAATTTGTATGGACCAAATGACAACTATCATCCTGTGCACAGTCATGTGCTTCCATCATTAATACGGCGGTTTCATGAGGCAAAAGAGCAAAATCTACCGTTTGTTACATGTTGGGGAGATGGCAGCCCTCTGCGTGAATTTTTATATGTGGATGACCTTGCGAATTTATGTGTATTTCTTATGAATAATTATAGTGGAAATGAAACTGTGAATGCAGGTTCAGGCAAAGAAATTACTATAAAGGAGCTTGCAGGTCTTGTGGCGGAAATTGTAGGATATAAGGGTGAGATAAAATGGGATACGAGCAAGCCTAATGGGACACCAAGAAAGTTATTGGATGTGTCAAAGAGCAAGGCTTTAGGCTGGAGTTATAAAACAGAATTATCAGAAGGTATACAATTGTCCTATGAAGATTTTCTGAATAATCCTGTCAGGGCAGAAAGATAAAAAAACATTGTATTATATGTATAAAGTATCAAAGAAGAGAGGAAAATTATGAATCTTGTTTTATTATCAGGTGGTTCAGGTAAGCGTTTATGGCCGCTTTCAAATGATATCCGTTCCAAACAGTTTATAAAAATATTTAAGGGTGAAGATGGTGAGTATTCATCTATGGTGCAGCGTGTATATAATCAAATTAAGACAGTTGATGATGCTGCCGTTATTACTATTGCTACTTCTAAAAAACAGGTTTCAGCTATTAATAATCAACTTGGAGAAAATGTTGGTATAAGTATAGAGCCATGCAGAAGGGATACATTTCCTGCTATTGCACTTGCAACAGCATATTTACATGATATAAAAGGCGTGTCTAAAGAGGAGTCGGTTGTTGTGTGTCCTGTTGATCCATATGTGGATTTAGATTATTTTGAGTCATTAAAGGAACTTGATAAGCAGGCTGAGAAGGGTGAGGCTAATCTTGTGCTTATGGGGATTGAGCCGACATATCCAAGTGAAAAATATGGTTATATTATTCCTGAAAGTACAGATGATATATCTATGGTTAAAACATTTGAGGAAAAGCCTGATTTAAAAAAAGCAGGTGAATATATTTCAAATGGTGGATTGTGGAATGGTGGGGTATTTGCCTATAAACTGGGATATGTTTTGGAGAAGGCACATGAATTAATTGATTTTACTGATTATACAGATTTACTTGCGAAATACAGTACACTGACAAGCATAAGTTTTGATTATGCGGTTGTAGAAAAAGAAAAAAACATACAGGTGATGCGTTTTAAAGGGCAGTGGAAGGATATTGGAACGTGGAATACACTTACAGAATCAATGGATGAAAATTGTGTTGGCAAAGCAGTCTTAAATGATACTTGTGAAAATGTGCATGTTGTCAATGAGTTAAATGTTCCTGTTCTTTGTATGGGGTTAAAAGATGTAATTGTTTCAGCAAGTCCAGAAGGAATACTTGTATCTGATAAGGAACAGTCAAGTTATATTAAGCCATATGTGGATGATTTTAATCAGCAGGTTATGTTTGCTGAAAAATCGTGGGGCAGTTTTTGCGTTTTGGATGTACAAGAAGAAAGCCTTACTATTATTGTTACATTAAATCCTGGCCATATGATGAATTATCACAGTCATGAAAATAGGAATGAGATATGGAATGTAATTTCTGGTGAAGGCAGGGTAATCGTTGATGGAATGGAACAGCCTGTAAGAGCAGGGGATGTTGTTACAATTCAGGCAGGGTGTCGCCATACAATTATTGCCTTAACAGAACTTAAAGTTATAGAAGTGCAGTTAGGTAAGGAGATTAGTGTTTATGACAAACATAAATATAAACTTGAAATCTAATTCTCCATTTTTATTGAAGCCAGTAGGCAAGGATTATTTGTGGGGCGGGAGCAGACTTAATGATGATTTTGCCAAAGAAATAGAAATGTTTCCTTTAGCTGAAACATGGGAATGTTCTACTCATCCTGATGGAGAGAGCGTAGTTGCATCAGGAGTATATAAAGGTCTAAAGCTCGGCACTGTACTTGAAAATTTTCCGGAATATCTTGGCACACATCCGGTGAAGAATGGTGGTTTGCCTATACTGATTAAATTCATTGATGCTAAAAAAGATTTATCTGTTCAGGTGCATCCTGATGATGATTATGCAAGAGAAAATGAAAACGGTTCACTTGGAAAAACTGAGATGTGGTATGTATTAGATGCATCAAAAGATGCTAAATTGATATATGGTTTTCATCATGATATGGATAAGCAAACTTTAAGAAAAAGTCTTTATGATGGAACGATAGAAAGATATTTAAAGAAAGTTCCCATAAAAAAAGATGATATTTTTTTTATAGAAGCAGGACATGTACATGCGATAGGTGCAGGAGCGCTTATTGCAGAAATACAGGAAAGCTCAAATATAACATATAGAATGTATGATTATAAACGGGTTGATAAAAATGGCAATGAGAGAGAACTGCATATTGAGAAAGCACTGGATGTTGTAAAGTTGTCCGCGGGTAATGAGCTGGACCAACCTATGAGAGTTTTTTGTTTTAAAAATGGTTTTGCAACAGAAACGTTATGCAGGTGTAAATATTTTCAGGTTGAGAGAATGTTTCTTAATACAGAGTGCTGTAGGGAAATGGCACTTTTAAAAACAGAAAGCAATTCTTTTCAGGCTCTTTTGTGTACAGAAGGGTGTGGTGTTATATTTTGGGAAGAAAATCAAACATTAAGTTTTTATCGCGGCGACTGCATTTTTATACCGGCTGATTCTGTGGAAATGAGAATTCATGGGACGGCAAAGCTACTAAAAGTAAATTGTTAAAAACTGTTAAAGGCTTGAAATTTCAAGCCTTTTTTGAGTTTCTACGAGTTTTGCGGCACAATTTTGCATGATTTTTCGCAAAATATGTAAAATGTATTTGTCTTAGCACTTTATAATGATTTTTATTTTTAAATGTGATATACTTGTAATAATATGAATGATGGAGGTTTGTTTATTTAATGATAAAGAATATTATATTTGATGTGGGAGATGTATTGCTTGAATATCGTTGGAAGGATATGCTTATGGATTATGGGCTTTCAGGTGAAGAAGCATATAAGGTCGGGCGAATGATGTTTGATGATGAACTCTGGGATGAAAGAGATTTGGCAGATATTAAACGTGGAGATGAACTTACTGTTGAATATATGGAGAAGTATCCAGAATATAGTCAGGTTATAGAGTGGTTTTTCAGTCATGAAGAGTATATGCATATACCACGCAAAGATATCTGGGAGAAGGTGCATAAGCTTAAAGAAAAAGGGTATAAGCTTTATATTTTGTCTAATTATTCTGAAAGTATGTTTATAAAGCATACAAAGGACGCAGATTTTATAAAGGATATGGATGGAATTGTAGTTTCATACCAGGCACATTTTATGAAACCTGACCACAGGATTTATCATTTTTTACTTGATAAATATTTTCTTAAGCCTGATGAATGTTTATTTTTTGATGACAGGATAGAGAATACAAAGGCGGCATCAGAGCTTGGTATACATGTAAGGACTGTTATTTCAAAAGAATTTTTGGCAGAAGAGCTAGATAAGCTGTTAAAATGATGGAGGATTAGATTATGGCAAAAAATTATTTGATTGTAGTAGATATGCAGAATGATTTTGTATCAGGTTCACTTGGCACAGAGGAGGCACAGAGAATTGTTGCTGCTGTTATAGATAAGGTTAAAAATTTTGAGGGTGATATAGTATTTACAATGGATACACATTCTGAAAATTATCTCGATACACAAGAGGGTAAGCTGCTTCCTGTAAAACATTGCATAAAAGGAACTGTTGGACATAATCTTATAGAAGAGCTTGATAAAATTGCACAGGCAAAAAATTGTAAAATATACGAAAAACATGCTTTTGGAAGTATAGAGCTTGCTGAAAGTTTAAAGAAAAAGAATGAGAATGAAAAGATACAGTCAATAGAACTTATAGGACTTTGTACTGATATATGTGTAATAAGCAATGCACTTCTTATAAAAGCATATTTACCAGAGGTTACAGTAAAGACAGATGAAGCTTTATGTGCAGGAGTAACACCTGAAAAACATAAAGCAGCATTAGAGGTAATGAGAAGCTGCCAGATTATTGTGAATGGCATTTAAAATTAAGAAAGCCGGGGTATAGTAAATGACACAGTTTGATAAAAGAAATTTAAGCATGATGATGGATTTGTATGAAATGACTATGGCAAATGGTTATTTTTCGGAGGAAAATTGTAATAAGAAAGTGGTTTTTGATGTATTTTACCGCAAAAATCCTGATAATGGGGGATTTGCTATTTTTGTTGGATTGGAACAAATTATTGAAT
>CAMWXG010000126.1 GCA_947178155.1 uncultured Lachnoclostridium sp. | reverse complement strand
GTATGAAAGATAAAACAGAAGAAGATTTGTCTCTACTCCGCGATCGTAAAGGCTTCTGGCGTCATGCTGTTAAACAGGATGCTATTATTTCTGCATTTGTTAAACTGCGTAAAGTTATTGGTGAAAGTTACTACATGACACCTACTG
Source organism: uncultured Lachnoclostridium sp. (assembly GCA_947178155.1). GTDB lineage: Bacteria > Bacillota > Clostridia > Lachnospirales > Lachnospiraceae > Butyribacter. The sequence goes on along the minus strand of CAMWXG010000126.1, from coordinate 7,567 downwards.
CAAGGATACGTATTTCAAACTATACACTTACGAATGAGTTCCTTTTTGATAAACTTCAACATGGCTTCGATTACCTATCTACAATGAGCAACAATTCTACACAAGACAACTGTATTAATTTAATGGCGAATAAGAACACTAATTCACCAATATCCATAATAAAAAACAAAAATGGTTTATCCAATGATTTATTTTCTGCAAATGCACAAAATCATGTAAGACGAATCGAAATAATTTGCAAAAGATTAAACAAAGCAGGCTTAAGTACATCACCATTATATTTTTCACATACTGATACTTCTGATATAAAACCAGAAGCATTCCTTAGTGTATTGGAATTTTATAATTTCATTGTTAATCGTTCACCAGAAAAATATAGCCATGCAAATGTACAAAACCATAATACAAAACAAAAGAGTATTACCACAAAAAAAAATATACCAAATATACAACCTATTTTAAATGGTCACACAGAAAAAAAACCTTTTACACCAAAGAAGTATGATGAATACATAGATTGTGTAAACAGCCTATTAGGAGCAATAGAGGCAAAAGAAATTGACAATGATTCTGTAACATATGACTCCTGTTGCTATGGAGTTGATGATACTCCTATTCCACATAATCTTACATTATCTGATAAAATATATTTAAGATATCAAATTGAAAAAGTATTTGCTCCGTGTACTATAAACTGTTTATACCAAAATATAGTACCAACAAAAGAAACGCCATATGCGCTAAATGGACAAGACTCAATTAACCTTCTGGCTTCATGCCTTAAATTGCCAAATGTATTCACAAGACAATATATACTTCAAATGGCAGTAGATACTATTTCAAAACATTATGACTATGATTTTAAGGATAGTGACTTTTTTACAAAAAAAATTGATGCTCCAGATTCATTACTGACCTATGCCTCAACAAAATATGACCATTTAAACAATTTTTATAAAATGGATAAATGGAAAAGACGGTATCGTAATACTATTAATTATCTTTCAAAGCTTTTATTTCCTGTATGTGAAAATCACTTTTTCTGTGCACTTTGGAACATTATAAAAAATGCACATAATGAATATACAGATGTACAAATTATTGTTGAAATGTACATATTACTTAGGAATTATCTAAATGATAATAAAAACGTACAAGAACTTTTTGCAACAGATGACGTTATTATTGATGATATCCCTAAAGTAAATCTAAAACGTGCAAATATAATCCACCCCTCGTTTAAAAACAATTCAAATATTGATACAACCCTATACAAGCATTGCCTTATAACTAATACTTTAACATATAAAAATGGGAATATACCTGATTTTGTCACATCATCCTATTTAGCAGAAGTAATTGGCAAACATCAAAACCATATACAAAACTTATATATACTTGAATCAGCGATTTATTTACGCTAAGTATGTACTGCCCATATTTTTCAGATATGTATTAAAAAAACTGACAAAAACTTCTTAATTTTGCCAGTTTTTTATTTTCTTTATTTCATTTTCTGGGCATAAACTTGTTATCATATTATTTTAGTCAATTCTGTTACATTTTCTAATAATCAAACAAGGGGTACATCTAATTTACCTATATTTTTAATTTTTCATTATAACAAATATTATAAATACTTTTCTGCCTCTTCATCTGAAAGGTCATATTTTCTCATAATGACTGTTTTTATTTCTTCATCACTATGTCCAAGACTTTTTAAAACATCTACAGCTCCTCTAATAATACCTTCACGAATACCCTCTTGTCTGCCTTCTTGCCTTCCTTCCTGTATCCAAGGTTCAGCAAGTTCCATTAATACTCCGCTCATTTCCTCATCTCCCCTCAATTCTTCAAGTAAATCTTTATTTGCCTTTAAGGTTACATCAATTACAGCATCTGCAAGTTCTCTTTCATGTTCACCTTTAAGTCCTCTGATAGTATATATCAGCTTTTTTAAATCTGTAAATTCAATTTTATATGACAATGATTTAATCCATGCATGTTCCATATCTGGAAGCTCACCTGTTAAAATTACTTGAGTAGTAAACAATACACCGCTTTTGATATAATATATCCCTTCATATGGCATTTCTATATTTATATCCATATTTTCCATGGTTTTAAAAAGTTTTATCGGTTTTCGTTCCCTTACAATGGATACTGTAATGTCATCTGCTTTCTTTTCATCAACGGTTTTACCATCCGATTTATAAAGTGCTGCATATGCCTGTACTTTATAAAATATATCAATATTAAGGCTGTCATCTGGTGATTTATATTCCATAATGTTATATTTCTTAAAAATCCTGCCTATCTTATTGGTTATATCTACATCTTCTTTTTTTATTACTAAAAGGTCTATCTGTAATGGCTTTTTGCTTAAGTTATGCTCGCTTTGGAAATAAAGCTTACTGCTGTATTCCATAAGTTCCAGCTCCATGGCTGCTACAAAACCCAGATGCCATTGTATCTCTGTATCATTCATTTGTGTCCCCCTTCTTTATATAGATTGTAACACATATAGCTTGTTTATGTAAATGCTTCATGCAATATATGATAGTGTAACTTTACTTGGGTATATGATAGTTTATATATATTGTGCTATTTTTTGAGGGCAATGTCATATGTAGATTTCTTTAATTGGCTTATTCTCAATTAATATGCTTTAAATCAAAGAAATTAGTTGGACTGACAATTGTAACAGAGAAAGTATCTTCTTTTATATTGTATCATAAAAAAGTGTGTCATTTACCATTTTTTTCAAAAACTCCCCAAGTAAAGTTACACTATCGCAATATATTTATACCAATACAGTTGTGATTAAATATAATATCCTGCCCATATTTTTCAGATATACATAAAAAAAACTGACAAAAACTCCTTAATTTTGCCAGTTTTTTATTTTCTTTATTTCATTTTATGGGCATAAACTTGTTATCATTCTATTTTGGTCAATGTTATTACATCTAGTAATACAATGCTGTATGTACTATGTATCACTGCGCCAATTTTTCACTGTCTTTATTATGTTCTTCCACATATATCTGCAGCAGGCAGTCTATTTCTTCCCATGTATCAACTCTAAGATATTCATATTTCAAATAAATATCCCAAAGTTCCTTAATTATTCTGCTGCTTCTGGCAGAAACATTCACAAACTCTTTACTAATCTGCTCATTATATAAGAAATATTCATTTAAACTTTCATAAAAACATATACGTTTACATGAGTCATAAATTTCATGTGCTGTTCCTGATAATGTCCTATACATGAATAACTCATGTTCTGTCATGATTTTATCAAGCATTTCTTTTTCTGTCTCTGGGTTTTCATAACGTTTCATCATAATATTTTCCCTTTCTGTCAATACCTTTATCAGTAAACGTACAGGAATAAATCTCAAATATTTTTAATATTGAAATATTATTCCTGAATATTAATATCTGCTATACATGATTTATTATTGTTTATCATCTTTTGACAATACAGAAACAACTGCTGTAAGTACTGTTACCACAACTATTTTTATTATTTCTTCCATTTATAAACCACCTTTCCTGTAGCATAAATAAATCTTTGTATTTAATTTTATCTTCTGGTTCTTATTTCCCCTGTTTCTGCATCATAATAATAGCAATGATCTGAAAGTTTTTCCTCATCTTTTAACATGAGATTATTGACTTCCTGCACCACTTCATCCAGATCCTCCTGACTGATACTGCCGTTGTCAGGAACAAAAACCAATTCATGTACCGAAGATGGTATTATGTAATAATTAATACCATCTGTTTTTTCGCGTAGCCACTTACTGTCAAGGATACCTGTTGTACCATAAAACATAGATGTGTTAGTCATAATATACATAATTCCCTTTGTACCACAGCCATTTTCTTTTATATCATCTGCAAATGGCTCATCTTTAATTAAATTTTTCAAAATCCCTGTAAATTCATAAAACTCATAGCCATCTTTTTTTACATTTGATAATGCCTGCATATGCAGTTCTTCTTTACTTATTCCATATCTGCTAAACAAAAAGTTATTAATTTGTATACTGGAAATCTTTCCATCCACAGCTTCTTCACGTGCCATATATGCTACCAGCAAATCAAGCATATCTATTGTCACAAGAGTTTTAAGCAGATCCTTATTATCTTTTCTTGAAAGCAAAATAGGATATACCTTGTGTTTGACATGTTCCCAGTCAGTAATATTTGCTGACATTTTTTTAACTTCTTCCTGCTGTTTTAAGAATTCCTCACTATTATTGATAATTTCACCAATACATTCCTCTGTATCCATGCTTCCATTATTATAATAATCATACAGTTCTTCAAGATAAACAATCGGTACAATACTGTCCGGCTCATTATTTGTAAACTGAATAACCACTCCATATTTTTGCACACCATTATTTTTGCGAATTCTTTGTATTTTTACATAAGCATCATTACCATAGAAATCTTTTAATTCTTCTAATATTTTCTCTCTGAATTCTCTATAATCCATATTCTTTTTCCTTTCCGGCATTAAGCCTAAATATTCTCTATGTTGTATCTTTTCTATGCAGTTCTTGCACTTTCTGCACTTTTAGTTCTCGCCAGTGCCCTCATTGCCCTGTCATAAAGTTCTGATGAAATCTGTGCTGGTTTCTGTATGTTGTACCTATCCATTACCTCATCCATTGTCACACCAGTACGTTTAAGCTCTGTTTCCAATGATTTCATCTGACTTTTAGAAATAACCATCTCATCTTTGCCATTCTTTGTATTTTCTTCTGTAATACGTTCATATACTATATGTCCCTTTTCATTTACTAATGTAAGGGATACAATTTCTCTGTTGTCATTGTAACTGATTGATTTCACAGAGAAACGGCTGCTGCAGTAAAACTTTCCATCACGTTTCTGTATGTCTGTCTTATCTGCAGAAACCCATATAAACGGTGCACTATAAAGTTCTCTGCCTATTCCCCAGTTAAAACATGCACGTTTAAAAGAATCTGATGCCTGTGATTTTTCCTTTTCTGTAAAACCAGTTGTACCTACATCCTGTTTTGAAATCCATTCCCCTGTTTCCTTGTTAAATACTTCAACAGTACAATATAAGTTTCCGTCAATACATTGGTGGCTTCTTTTCCATCCAAAAGCTCCAAAAGTCTCATCAAGTATTTTTTGGTCTACTCTTGCATCCTTATAAAGAAGAAGGCTTAACCCTTTTTCATTTATGTATGACACTCTGCATTCTATTTCATCTGCATTTAAAAGGCGTACTAAATAATTCATATAAACACTCCCTTGTATATAAATTGTCATGTATTATCATAAATTTCTGCAGTTTATTTTTTTCTCATGAAACAACATCTGCTTTTATGCTGCTTTTATCTGCAGTCTGCGCGAAACTGATGTTTTTGAATAACTGTTATATATATCTGGCTGTTCCACACGTATGCGCTTTGTATCAAGTCTGGCTGTTTCAACATTACTCCATGAAACTTTATACTTACTGCTTGAAGCAGTTTCATTTTCACCCATATATTTTTTCAATTCCTGCTCAATCTTTGCCTGCTCCTGTTGTAATGCGGCAACCTGTTCAGCAATTTCAGCCCTTCTGTCAAGCTTTTCATCAAAACCAGAGAGTTCAATAAAGCTTGCTTTCTTTGCAGTGTGAAAATATTGCGCAAGGACTTCATCACATGCCTTTGAACCGTCAGGATTTGGCATTATACCTTTTATAACATGCTCCTGCCAGAAATTCTTTTCTGTTTCTATTAACTGTAAAATTAATTCCTCATCCCATTCAAGTCTGTGATATATAAATTCCTTACCAAGTATAATCGCTGCTATGTACCATGTCTTTTTTCCCATAACAGCCATGTAATGGTAACATTGCATAAGATAATGAAGAGGTATATTTCCATCTCTCCATTTATCTGCGTTATAAGCACTTGCAGTTTTGCACTCAAGTCCTGCATCTTCACCTGTTATAAAACGGTCTATGTTCGCAATCATCCATGGATACTCAACACTTCTGTACATAAAATTAGAACGACGTACTTTTAAACCTGTGGCTTCTGAAAAACGTTCTGCTACATACTGTTCCAAATCCTGCCCCTGCCTTATACTTTCATTATCAGGCATTTCTATTTCATCACATGTCTTATCTCTAAAAACTCCCATAGGACTTTTATATGGATTAAGTCCACATACTGCCCCTGCATCTGAACCGCCTACTCCTGATTTTCTAAGTTTAATCCATTCTTTTTTATCTATTTCTGCTGTTGATACTTTCTCATACATAATGTCGTACCCCTTTCTTAAATAAATTGAATTTTCAAATCATAATAATTTCTATCACCTATAAATCATGCTGCACAAACAAGCTGATATGCCTTATCAATCATAGGATTTCCGTCCATAGTACGCATAAAAAGGTTCTCATTATAATTTGCTGTGCGACGCAGAGGTGCTGCATGTGTGGCAAAGTCACTTACAGCATTCAAAAATCTATACGCATTTTTACCTGTATCCTGTAAATCAGGAGCATCAAAATAACGCATCTTTAAATCTTCACGCAGTCTGTTTATATTTTTTACTTGTACTTTTGTAGTATCTTTGGTAACTGGCAGTAAAATTTCTATATATTCCATAAGCTGTTTATCTGTTACTTTCTTTTTGCGGAGCTGCTCAAATTCAGTACCCAGCCTGTCCATATAATTTTCTGCCTTAAAAAGTGTATCCTCTGCTTCTTTTATTTTGCATTTAATATCGCCTGTATGTATCATGCTCCAACTGCGCTTTGCTGTCTGCAACGCAAGATTAAGCGTATTGTTGCATACAACTCTTACTGGTGTAACTGCTACCCTGACAGCACCAGAGCCATCATGGGTATTGCTGAACACCAAGTATGGTGATATACGTTCACCTGAAATAATATACTCTCTTGGAAGTCTTGCAAGAAGCCATACTTTTCTGCCACCCTGTAAAGAGCCTGCAGTTTCATATCTGACACCGTTCCCAAGCAAAGTGTCTGTAAATGCAAACGCTTCTGTATTCTGTATAACCTTATACCTGTCAGTTACAACTCCCAGTACCTTCTGGTCGGTACTTCTTACATTTGCCTTGTATCCCGGAATAAAATCCTTGCTGTCATTTGTGTAAATTGGTTTCTGGATAACTTCCCAGTCAAGATCTGCAAGCCTTAAGGCTTCTTCTGACACAGGAGCTTCCTGTACGCATACTCCCAGTCCATGCCATGGTTTTTCTCTTGTGTAAAACATAGTTTCTACATTTGCTGCCATAATATCATCCTTCCTTTCTTTCTGCAGACTTGTTTTTTGAGTCTGCGTTCATAATTGTTAAAAATCAGCAAAATAACAGCCAGCAGATTAACCGCTGGCTGTTTATCATTAATATAATATATAATTGTAAATTTGTTTGGTTACGAAATTATTTGGTATTATTCTCTACAACATATTTTGTGTAATTAAAAATATACTTTATTCTTATTCATATACTCTATAATCATATCATCTACTTTATCACTTACATCACATATATTAAA
>CAMWXG010000125.1 GCA_947178155.1 uncultured Lachnoclostridium sp. | reverse complement strand
GTATGAATTAAACTTAAATTATTTTAAAGAATTATCTATGTATATTTTGGCGGGTAAACAGAAGCTTAATAAAGCCATTAACGAAGAACTTCCTGCACTTGTGTCAAAGGCGGAAAATAGTAAATTGCCAGAAGATACACAGGCTGCAAGAGATTTTTCAGAGATGTGTAACCGTTTTGAAAAGAAAATACATGATTTGGAGCTGACACGTACAATTTCCCTGCAGATGGCACCTCAGATTAGACTGATACAAAATAATGATATTGTTATGAGTGACAAAATACAATCTACTATTGTGAATACTATTCCACTTTGGAAAAGCCAGATGGTGATTGCTATAGGTGTAAGTCATTCTACCGATGCGGCAAAGGCGCAGCATGCTGTAAGTGATATGACAAATGAGCTGCTTAAGAAGAATGCAGAAGCGCTTAAAATAGCTACAACTGAAACGGCAAGAGAGAGTGAGAGAGGGATTGTTGATATTGAAACACTTAAATCTACAAATCAAACTCTAATTAGCACGCTTGATGAAGTCCTCAAAATTCAGAATGAGGGCAGGGAAAAGAGAAAGAATGCAGAAGTTGAACTGCAAAAGATTGAGCAAGAAATGCGCGATAAGCTCTTAGACATGAGCAGACGCAGCAGGCAGTAAGAGGAAAAATAATGGAAAAGAAAACGGTTGTGGTTGGTATGTCAGGCGGTGTTGATTCATCTGTTGCAGCTTATCTTTTAAAAGAACAGGGATATAATGTAATAGGAGTGACCATGCAGTTGTGGCAGGGGGAAAGTGTGGATACACAAAGTTTATTTACACAACACAATATGACATTAGATACATCTGAATATGAAAGTGGCTGTTGCGGGTTGTCAGCATCAGAAGATGCAAGGCGTGTTGCTGCTATGCTTGACATTCCGTATTATGTTATGAATTTTCGTGAACAATTTAAAGAAAAAGTAATTGATTATTTTATAAAAGAATATAAAAAGGGAAATACACCTAATCCATGCATTGCATGCAACAGATATCTTAAATGGGAGGCAATGTTAAACAGAGCTGTGGAAATAGGCGCTGATTATATAGCAACAGGGCACTATGCCAGAATAATAAAGCTTTCTAATGGAAGATATAGTATTAGAAAATCTGCTGCAGCAAAGAAAGACCAGACATATGTACTTTTTAATTTAAGTCAATATCAGCTTCAACATACACTTATGCCTGTAGGAGATTATAATAAAGAAGAAGTTAGAAATATTGCAAAAAAGCTTGGACTTGATGTAGCAGATAAGAGTGAAAGTCAGGATATATGTTTTATTCCTGACCATGATTATGTTGGATTTATAGAAAGACAGACAGGTAAAAAATGTGAACAGGGAAACTTTATGGATAGTGAGGGAAATATACTTGGTATTCATAAAGGAATAGAAAATTATACAATAGGGCAGAGAAGAGGTCTTAATCTGCCTGCAGATAAACCATATTATGTAAGTAAAATAGTACCTGAAACAAATAGTGTTGTGCTGGGGGATTATGACAGCGTTTTTACAGATACAATATATGTACGTGATGTAAACTACATGGCAGTAGAAAAACTTACAGAACAAAGAAAGCTTATTGGAAAGATAAGATATTCACATCAGGGAGCAGAATGTATTGTTACTCCGATTGGAGATAATAGGCTTAAATGTGAGTTTGCAGAAAAGCAAAGGGCAGCAACTCCTGGACAGGCAGCAGTATTTTATGAAGATAACTTTATTTATTGCGGTGGATGGATTGAGGCTTAGAGCGTGTTTGAAAATTCATTCTCACAGTTTGCACTCCTCCTCTATAAAACGGTTTGATTTTATTAAGGCATGAAAAATCATGACTTATAAAAATCAAACCGTTTTTTTAATAGGAAATTTCTCGTATTCAACAAAAAATGATACAAAGGATGCATACTTTGTACAAAAACATAGCTATGTTAGGCATGAGAGTTTCAAAAGAAAAACTCTTTGTTATTAGAATTTTTTAGTAACAATTAATTGTTATTAAGAAAAGCACTGAGCTTTTTATCTTCTATTTTTATGTGAGTAATTAATACAGAGATATGTCCATTAAGTTTTCCCAAATCGCTTATAGATGGGTTTTCAACGGGAATCTGCGAAACAATAGTTTTAAGGTCGTTTTTGTACTTTTCATGAAATGCTTTATGTGCAGCCATATTGGGATATTTACTGTCCTGCTGAAGCTTTTCTTCATGGGAAAAATGTTTATCAACGTAATCTAACAAAAATTGTATGGCATGTTTCATTAAGTCACGCCCCTGTCCTTTACTGCATGCATCAAGCAGTTTGTTTATAGCATTAAACAGTTCGCGATGTTCACGATCAATCATTGCATTTCCCGTTTCTAAATCTTTTGTTAATTCGTATTTCACAATAACACCATTTCCTTTCTGTTTTTTTATTTATAAGTAATAATTTTATATATAGGATAAAAAAATCCTATTGAAAATTATAGTATATTACTTGAATAAGGTCAATAGGTTAAATGTTGATTTTTTCAAAGCTGATATTACAGATTTTGGACCAGAGAAAATGTATGATATTATATTTTGCAGCGGCGTATTTCATTTTCTTTTTCCAAATGTAAGAAAAGAATTTGTTAGTCAGTTAAAAGAACATACTAATGCCGATGGGTTAGATGTTATTAATGTGTTTGTGGATAAGCCGTTTATTAAGAGGGCACCGGATTATGAGGTAAAAAAAGAGAGCAGAGCTGATTGGCTGTCAGGGGAACTGTTTATGTTGTATCATGATTGGTACTTAAAACAAAGTGATGAAGTTGTTTTTGATTGTTTTAGTGGCGGAGTACCCCATCAGCATTGTATGGACATTCACGCAGTATATGTTATAATTGAAAAAAGAATATCTTTCAGTAAAAGGAGATTGATTAAACAAACTTTTATGTAGTAAAGATGGACATTCATAAAATATGTGTTAAAATAGGAAAAGAAAATTACATTTAGGAGGGATTTTATCATGGCAAAGAAATCATATTCGGATAGAAATTTTAAATTTGAAACACTTCAGTTACATGTAGGACAGGAGAGCGCTGACGCTGTTACAGATGCAAGGGCAGTACCAATTTATCAGACATCATCATATGTTTTTCACAATTCACAACATGCTGCTGACAGGTTTAGTCTTAAAGATGAAGGCAATATATATGGAAGGCTTACTAACCCTACAGAGGATGTATTTGAGAAGCGTATGGCAGCGCTTGAGAAAGGTGCGGCAGCTATTGCAGTTAGTTCTGGTGCAGCAGCAGTTACATATACAATACAAAATCTTGCTTTTGCGGGCGACCATATAGTAGCTGCTAAAAATATCTATGGTGGTACATATAATCTTTTGGCACATACACTTGTTGATTTTAATATACATACTACATTTGTTGATCCACTTGATCCTGCAGCATTTGAAGCAGCTATACAGGATAATACAAAGGTTTTATATATTGAAACACTTGGAAATCCTAATTCAGAGGTATCAGATATTGAAGCTATTGCTAAAATAGCACATGCACATAATATTGTGCTTGTAATTGACAATACATTTGGTACTCCTTATCTTGTGCGTCCAATCGAATATGGAGCTGATATAGTGATACATTCAGCTACCAAGTTTATAGGAGGACATGGTACTACAATAGGTGGAGTTATTGTTGATGCAGGCAGATTTGACTGGAAAGCTTCAGGTAAGTATCCACAGTTTACAGAACCAAATCCAAGTTATCATGGAGTGAGTTTTGTTGATGCGGCGGGACAGGCAGCATTTACTGCAAGGATAAGGGCTATACTCCTTCGTGATACAGGAGCTACTATTTCTCCAATACATTCATGGATATTTCTTCAGGGACTTGAAACATTGTCACTTAGGGTAGAACGTCACGTAGAAAATGCTATTAAAGTTATTGATTATTTGAAAACACAACCACTTGTTGAAAAGATAAACCATCCATATGTTACTAAAGATTCAGAGCAACAGAGGTTGTATAAAAAGTATTTTCCTAATGGAGGCGGCTCTATATTTACATTTGAGATTAAAGGAGATGAGAATAAGGCAAAAGAATTTATTGATAACCTTGAGCTGTTTTCACTTCTTGCTAATGTTGCTGATGTTAAGTCACTTGTAATTCATCCAGCTTCAACGACTCATTCAGAACTTAATGAAACAGAATTAAAAGAACAGGGAATTAAGCCAAATACAATAAGACTTTCTATAGGCACAGAAAATATAGATGATATTATAGAAGATTTAGATGAGGCATTTAAAAGTGTGGAGCAAACTTCGTAAAAATTAATTTTAAAACATGCTCCGGACAGTAAAAAAGGAGGTAGAACAATGATTCTATATATGGAAGCAGAAACGGATATTGTGGATTTGGTGATTGACTTTATTGAAGTAGAACTGAAATCCGGGCAGATTATATCTCTGACATGGGATGAAGGTGATTTTTACATAGAAGACGGACAGTTCGAGGCAAGATACAAGGGCGTGTATTTTGATGATGAGTATGCCAATGGCAGGCTGTCGGAGCTGAAAGATATGAAAATACATCACATAGAACTTGAATCTGAGTGTGAGGATGCTGGCAGTTTTAAGCTGCAGAAACTTTCTTTTGAAGATGGAGAAAAAAGCCTTACATTCACGTCATTCGGATGTCAGACAGAATGGAGCATCGATGGCGAATAAGACAAAAGAAAAATCTTCTGGGGAGATTAAATATAATGAAATTTTTTCATATATCAGATTTACATTTTGGAAAACAACTATGTGGTTATGACTTATCTGATGAACATCATGAGTTTATAGAACAGCTTGTAGGATATATAACATGTGAAAAACCAGATGCGATACTTATTGCAGGTGATATATATGATAAATCCGTTCCATCGGCGGCAGCTATGACAATGCTTGATGAGCTTTTGTTTTCTGTAGAAGGTGTACCTGTACTTATTATTGCAGGCAATCATGATTCAGCAGAACGCTTAAGATATGGCAGGCATTTTCTTGAAAAGCATGATATATTTATTTCTGTAATGCCGCCGCAGGATGCGTCTGAAAAGTTAAAAAAAGTTACTTTTAAAGATGAGTATGGAGATATAAATGTCTATATGCTTCCATTTTTAAAGCCTGGAATGATAAGACATTTTATGCCTGATGAAGCAGCAGATGGTGAGCAGGCTGTAATTGAGAAGCTGATAGAGCAGGAAAACATAGATTACACCAGCAGAAATATTATTATGTCACATCAGTTTTATTTACCGAAAAAATCCAATAAGGAAAATGAATTGTCAGAAGTGGTTAAAGAAAAAACATCATCAGTAGGAGGGACAGATGCAGTTTCAGTATCTGTCCTCGATGGATTTGATTATGCTGCATTAGGGCATATACATAAGGCTGGTGTTGTAGGTGATGAAAAGTTCAGGTATTGCGGTTCTCCAATTAAATTGTCAGTAAGTGAGGCAGAGCATATTAAGGGAATCACCTGTGTAGAAATTGGGAAGAAGAATGATGAAATAATTGTAAAAACACTTCCGCTTAAAACCAAAAGAGATGTGCGAAGTATACGTGGCAGTATTATTGATGTCATAGCAAGTTCAGATATAAATAACAGGAGTGATTATGTAAGTATTACGCTTACTGATGATAATATACCTGAACAGGTTAAAGAGCAGCTTGCGGCATATTATGATAATATTCTTGAAGTTGCTGTAGATAATAAAAGGACAAGGCAGATATTAAGTGAAGATATTGCAGATTTTAAAGAGCTTACACCATATGAAGCGTTTGCAGAGTTTTTTAAAGAAGTGTCAGGACGTGCCTTGAATGAAGATGAGGATAAGCTTATAAAAGAAATTATTTCTGAGGGATGATACATGAGACCAATAAAGTTAATTATGTCTGCGTTTGGTTCATACGGCGGGCTTGAAACGATTGAATTTGATAAAACTAAAAATGGACTTTTTCTTATTGCAGGTGATACAGGTGCGGGAAAGTCCACTATTTTTGATGCCATAATGTTTGCTCTTTATGATACAATGAGTGGTAAAGAGCGCAAGGGTATTATGATGCGAAGTGAGTATGCTGAAGGTGAAATTGAAACATTTGTTGAGTTTACTTTTAGTTATACAAGCGGAGGTTATGACAATATATATACAGTAAAACGTTATCCAGCATATTCAAGAAAGAGCAGGCGTAAGGATAAAAACGGCGTGTATAATATGATAAGGCAGGCGGGAAAGGTAAGCCTTATTATGCCTGACGGCAAAGAATTTACAGGAAAAATTTCGGACATAAATAAAAAGCTTGAAGAGATTTTAGGTCTGACTTCTGAACAGTTTAGCAAGATTGCCCTTATTGCACAGGGAGAATTTCAAGAACTTATAATGGATAAGACAGGGAAAAGAAAAGAAATATTTCAGCAGATTTTTTCAACACATATTTATGGTGATATAGAAGATAAGATATTTGAGCGTTATAAATCGTCTATTGGACAGATGAAAAATAATGAAACAAAGTTAAAAGAACTTATAAATGGTGTTGAGATATCTTCTGACAGTCCATATTTTGAAGAATGGAAAGAGGCATTTGAAAAGAAAGATACAGAAAGTGAAGGAATTGTAAGAGTACTTAAAGATGAAAATGCACGTCTTAGAAAAATATATGATGAGAAGAATAATTTATATTTAGAATTGGAAAAAGAATATAGTTCTTTAAACAGACAGCTTGAAAGAGGCAAACAGAAAAACAGGCTTATAGACAGATTTAATAAGTATAAGTCTGAGGAGGAAATACAAATAGTTAAAGTAAATGAGCTTGCTGACAGTTATAATGAATTTATGGAGTCATATAAAAGTGAGCAGCCAAAGCTTATAGTAAGAAAGCAGAATTTAGCACAGGCTGTCAAAAAATATAGCAAAGCAAAGGAAAAATCCAATGAGATAGAAAATCTAAAAACGGATTTGGAAAAGCTTCTTAAGTCAAGGAAAGCTTCTGAAGATGAAATTAAAACTATACAGATAAAAATAAATGATACGCAGAATATTATTGAAGCATATGAAGGACTGGAACTTGAAAAAGAAAAATTAGAAACAGAGAAAAAAGTTTATGGCAGATATAAAGATTTAACAGATAAGTTTTATGATAAAATGGCAGAGTGCGAAGAAACAAGAAAAAAACTGCTTTCATCGGAAAAAAAGCTTGCCAAATCCATAGAGAAGTGGGAAGAGAGCAGAAGAGGGCATGAAGAAGCGAACAGGGCATATATAGCCTGTCAGTCAGCATTTCTTGCAGCAAATTTAAAAGAGGGGCTTCCGTGTCCTGTATGTGGTTCATTAACACATCCAAACATAGCTAATGTGAATGATGATGTAGTAACAGAAGATATGGTAAAGGCGGCTGCTGATGAAGAAAAGAAGCTGGAGAAGCAGAAAGACAGCGCCAAAAAGAAATTTGAGATTTTACAGGGTGAAATTACTGTACATATAACAGTGCTTAAAGAGTATCTTGCACAATTATCAGAAGCAGAGCAGCTTCCTAAAAAAGATAAGAATTATTTTTCAGATATAGAAAGCCTTATGAAAGATGAAGATTTGCTTGAAAGCACTATGCAGGAATGGAAAAATGATGTAGAGGAAATAATTGAAAACATAGATATGTTTCAATCCAGTAATTTCAACAATAGTTGTT
>CAMWXG010000124.1 GCA_947178155.1 uncultured Lachnoclostridium sp. | reverse complement strand
ATGGATTTCTTTTAGAATTTTCAGGGTTGTTTTACTGTTCAATTATCAATGTTCACTTACTGACTTATCATGCGCCAGCGATATTTAATATATCACTTTTGCATTTATCTGTCAACACTTTTTTTACACTTTTTTACATTTTTTTATTAAAGTAAATAATGTAAGCGGAGAAGGAGGGATTTGAACCCTCGCGCCGCGCAAACGACCTACACCCTTAGCAGGGGCGCCTCTTCAGCCTCTTGAGTACTTCTCCATATCAGCATTTTACCGCCGAGCAATGATTAGTATATCAGCATTGATATATCTTGTCAATGGTTTTTTTCAATTTTTTTTATTTTTTCCTGATTTCTTGTTTTTATACACTCTATTTATCAAAAATTTGCTTATACATATTATTTCTCTCATTGTCAATTACTACTATAACAGGAAACTTTTCTACTTCAAGCTTTCGTACTGCCTCTGTTCCAAGGTCCTCATAGGCAATTATTTCTGATTTCTTTATACACTTTGACAATAATGCACCTGCTCCTCCAATTGCTGCAAAATACACTGCATTATTTTTATTCATTGAATCTATTACCTCTTCTGAACGTTTTCCTTTACCTATCATTCCCTTTAATCCTTTATCAAGGAGAAGAGGTGTATATTTATCCATTCTGCTGCTGGTGGTTGGACCTGCTGAACCTATTATTTGTCCCTCTCTTGCAGGAGATGGCCCTAAATAATATATAATATTATTTTTTAATTTAAATGGCAGTTCCTTACCCTCTATTATTGTTTCATACAACCTTTTATGAGCCGCATCCCTTGCTGTATATATAGTTCCTGTTATGTATACAAAATCACCTGATTTCAAATCTTTAATAATCTCATCATTAATAGGTGCCTCTATATATTTTTCCATGTTCTTATCACCTCCGTTTAGTATTACTGAATTTTAAAAAAATTATTATATAATTCTTGTTTTATGTCTATTTACATGACAACACATATTGACTGCTACTGGAAGTCCTGCTATATGTGTTGGATATGTTTCTATATTTACACCAAGAACTGTTGTACTACCACCAAGCCCACCTGGACCTATGCCAAGCTTATTAATTTTTTCTACAAGCTCTTCTTCAAGTTCACGTATATATTCTATATTGCTTCTCACATTGATATCTCTTAAAAGTGCCTTTTTGGAAAGCATTGTACATTTTTCAAATGTACCTCCAATACCAACACCTATTACAAGAGGAGGACATGCATTTGGACCCGCAAGTTTTACTGTTTCAATAACTGCTTCTTTAACACCTTCTATCCCATCAGCAGGTTTTAACATATATACACGGCTCATATTTTCACTCCCAAACCCTTTTGGCGCTACCGTAATTTCAATGTTATCTCCTTCAACTATATCATAGTATATTACAGCAGGTGTATTATCATTTGTATTTTTTCTGATAATTGGATCTGATACTACAGATTTTCTTAAAAAGCCTTCTTTATATCCCTGTCTTACCCCTTCATTTACAGCATCCGAAAGCAAACCTCCTGTTATATGGACATTCTGACCAAGCTTTAAAAATACAACTGCCATCCCAGTATCCTGACATATTGGTATATTCTCATTTTCTGCTATATCCATATTTAATTTTAATTGCTCTAATATCTTTTTTCCAATTTCTCCATTCTCTGTAACTGATGCATCTATTATCCCATTTTTCACATCATCAGAAAGTTTGTAATTTGCTTCAATGCACATTTCTTTTATGTTTTTTACAATTATGTCTGTTGGAATTTCTCTCATACAAGCCCTCCATATCATTGCATCAATAATAATTTAATGGATTTCTATTCAATTGTATCACGTACTCGTGTCATGCTTGCAACTACAATATCTTTTTTTTCAGAATCCATATCAATCATTTTTACTCCTGAGGTTATACGTCCAAGAATTGAAACTTCACTCACTAAAAGTTGTATAATTATTCCTTCTGTATTAATTATCATAACTTCATTCTCTTCGTTTACTGCTTTTGCTGCTACAACATTACCAGTTCTTTCTGTTATTTTGTAACATTTAATACCTTTTCCACCACGACGCTGTACAGGAAATTCTTCAGTTTCAGTACGTTTTCCCATTCCAAATTCTGATACAATTAAAAGATATCTGCCTTGAGTATTAAGCTGCATTGCTACAACTTCATCATCATATGAAAGATTCATACCGATAACCCCCATTGATGACCTTCCTGTTGCCCTGACATCTATTTCGTTAAATCTTATACACTGACCATGTTTTGTAACCATAAATACATCTTTTGTATTATTTGTAACCTTTACTTCTATAAGTTCATCGTCATCTTTGAGCTTTATTGCCTGAAGCCCTGATTTTCTAATATTTTTATATTCGCTAATTAATGTTTTTTTAACCATACCCTTTTTTGTTGCCATAAATAAATATTTTTCATCATCAAATTCATTCATGGTTATCATTGCAGTTATTTTCTCATCAGGCATTAGTTGTATAATGTTTATTATTGCTATTCCTCGTGCTGTTCTTCCACTTTCAGGAATTTCATATGCCTTCAGCCTATATGCGCGTCCTGTATTTGTAAAAAACATTACTTCATGATGTGTTGTTGTCATAACCATACGTTCAATATAATCATCATCTATTGTTTGCATGCCTTTTATGCCTTTACCACCACGATGCTGACTCTTAAAATTATCAACAGACATACGTTTAATATATCCTAATTTTGTCATGGTAATTATTGTATTTTCTTTTGTTACAAGATCTTCTACAGAAATATCATTAGCATCAAAACCTATTGCTGTCTTTCTGTCATCACCATATTTGTCACGTATTTGTATTATTTCTTCTCTAATTACTTCAAGAAGCACTTTGCGGTCTGACAATATCTTTTTATATTCTGCTATTTTTTTCTTAAGTTCCTCAAATTCAGCTTCAAGTTTTTCTCTTTCCAAACCTGTAAGAGCACGCAAACGCATATCTACTATTGCCTGCGACTGAGCATCAGTTAAAGAAAACCTTTCCATAAGTTTTTCTTTAGCTTCATTTGCATTTTTTGAAGAACGTATTATTGATATTACTTCATCAATATTATCAAGTGCTATAAGTAACCCCTGCAATATATGCGCTCTTTCTTCTGCCTTATTTAAATCATATTTTGTACGACGTGTTACTACGTCTTCTTGATGCTTTAAATAGTATTTAAGTATCTGAATCAAATTCATTACTACTGGTTCATTGTTTACAAGCGCAAGCATTATTACTCCAAATGTATCCTGAAGCTGTGTATGTTTATATAACTGATTAAGTATAATATTAGGATTGACATCACGTCTTAGTTCAATACACACCCTCATGCCTTCTCTATTTGTTTCATCTCTAAGGTCTGTGATGCCGTCTATTTTTCTATCTCGGTGAAGCTCCGAAATTTTTTCTATAAGTTTTGCCTTATTAACCATATATGGCAGCTCTGTTACAACAATTCTATTTTTACCATTTTCCATTGGCTCAATATTTGTAACTGCGCGTACTCGTATTTTTCCCCTGCCTGTCCTATATGCTTCGTCTATACCCCTGGTACCTAATATTTCTGCACCTGTAGGAAAATCTGGCCCTTTAATTATTTCTAAAACTTCTTCAATTGTAGTTTCTTTGTCTTCTTTTACATTGTCTATTATTTTTACCACACCATCTATTACTTCCCTAAGATTGTGTGGTGGTATATTTGTAGCCATACCAACCGCAATTCCTGATGTACCATTTACTAAAAGATTTGGAAATCTCGCTGGAAGTACAACCGGCTCTTTTTCTGTTTCATCAAAGTTTGGTATAAAGTCAACTGTATCCTTGTTGATATCTGCAATCATTTCCATTGATATCTTGCTAAGCCTTGCCTCTGTATAACGCATGGCTGCCGCACTATCTCCATCTACAGAGCCAAAGTTTCCATGCCCATCTACTAAAGGATAACGTGTAGACCATTCCTGAGCAAGATTTACCAAAGCACCATAAATAGAACTATCCCCATGTGGATGATACTTACCCATTGTATCACCCACAATACGTGCACATTTACGATGTGGCTTATCAGGACCATTATTTAATTCTATCATCGCATACAAAATACGTCTCTGCACAGGCTTAAGACCATCCCTTACATCAGGAAGCGCTCTTGAGGCTATAACAGACATAGCATAATCTATGTATGATGTTTCCATAGTCTTTTTCAAGTCAACCTCATTCACCTTGTCGAAGATATTTTCGTCCATTTTAATCCTCCATGTCACCGCATTGCTGCGTATATTTTTCTAGCTTTTAAAATGTTACTATATAATTATATATCAAGGTTTCTTACAAACTTGGCATTTGCTTCAATAAATTCGCGTCTTGGTTCTACCTTATCACCCATGAGTGTATTAAATACTACATCTATCTCCGCTTCTTCACTTCTATCAATGTTTACACGTAGAAGTATTCTTTTTTCAGGATCCATAGTTGTCTCCCAAAGTTGGTCTGCATCCATCTCCCCAAGACCTTTATAACGCTGTATTTTATTATTGCCGTCTCGACCTATTTCTTCAAGTATGCTTTTTAATTCATCATCATCATATGCATAGCGTACAATTTTATTTTTCTCAATTTTGTATAATGGCGGCTGAGCAAGATATACATGTCCCTGACGTATTAGCTCTGGCATAAATCTGTACAAGAAAGTAAGCATAAGTGTCGCAATATGTGCACCATCTACATCTGCGTCAGTCATTATTACAATTTTATTATAACGCAGTTTTTCAATGTCAAATTCTTCACCTATACCCGTTCCAAATGCAGTAATCATAGCTTTTATCTCATTGTTGACAAGTATCTTGTCAAGACGTGACTTTTCAACATTAAGTATCTTGCCTCTAAGCGGAAGTATTGCTTGTGTTGCTCTGTTTCTCGCAGTTTTAGCACTTCCACCTGCAGAATCTCCCTCAACAATATATATTTCGCAATTTTTAGGATCTTTGTCGCTGCAATCTGCAAGTTTACCTGGCAGACTTGAGCCTTCAAGCGCAGTCTTACGCCTTGTCAAATCTCTTGCTTTACGTGCTGCATCTCTTGCACGCTGTGCAAGAATTGCTTTATCACAGATTATTTTAGCTATTGCAGGATTTTGTTCAAGAAAATATGTCAATTGCTCTGTTACAACTGAATCTACTGCTCCTCTTGCTTCACTATTGCCAAGCTTTTGCTTAGTCTGTCCTTCGAACTGCGGCTCGCCTATCTTAATACTTATAATTGCTGCTAAGCCTTCTCTTATATCTTCACCAGAAAGATTTGGCTCATTATCTTTTAAAAGTTTATTTTTTCTTGCATAATCATTAAATGTCTTTGTAAGCGCATTTTTAAAACCTGCAAGATGAGTTCCGCCTTCAGGTGTTATTATATTATTAACAAAACTGTAAGTACTGTCCTGATATGAATCGTTATGCTGCATAGCTACTTCAACATATATGTCTTTTCTTTGACCTTCGCAGTATATAATTTCTTCATATAGTGGATTTTGGCTTTTGTTTAAGTATTCTACATATTCTTTTATGCCACCTTCGTAGTGAAATGTTCTAATTTGTGGCTTTTCTTTTCTGTCATCTTTAAGTGTAATTTTTAATCCTTTTGTGAGAAACGCTATTTCTCTTAAACGTTCTCTTAATGTTTCAAAATCAAATACTGTTTCCTCAAAAATCTCTTTATCAGGTAAAAATGTAACTTGTGTTCCAGTTTTTTTTGTTTCACCTATATCTTTAAGCGGATACATTACTTTACCACGCTCATACTTTTGATTATACATTCTGCCATCACTATGCACAGTAACTTCAAGCCATTCTGAGAGCGCATTTACTACAGATGCACCCACTCCATGAAGTCCACCTGATACCTTATATCCTCCACCTCCAAACTTTCCTCCCGCATGAAGTATTGTAAATACAACTTCTACTGCTGATTTTCCTGCTTTATGATTTATTCCAACTGGAATACCTCTTCCATTGTCTGTTACACATACTGAATTATCTTTATTGACTACTACTTCTATTTCCGTACAAAATCCTGCTAATGCCTCATCTACGGAATTGTCCACAATCTCATATACAAGATGATGAAGTCCACGGGTTGATGTACTGCCAATATACATTCCAGGTCTTTTGCGCACTGCTTCTAAACCTTTAAGAATCTGGATTTGGTCAGCTCCATATTCTCCATTTACTTCTGTTCCCATAATTACCTCTCATTCTCGCACGCTGACTATAATACAGATCTGAGCGTGCGTATTTCAAACCTGCTCTATTTTTCCAATATGACAGTACCATCTGATATGCAGAATATTCTGTCTAATGTAAGTCTTCCATCAATAAATTCTTCAAGTCCTGTACATGTAACAATTGTCTGTATGCCATCTATACTGTCTAATAAATAGTTTTGCCTATTTCTGTCAAGTTCAGACAATACATCATCAAGTAAAAGTATTGGTGTATCATTTGTCATCTCCTTTACAAGTTCTATTTCCGCTAATTTAAGAGATAATGCACATGTTCTCTGTTGTCCCTGAGAGCCATATTTTCTGATATCTACATCACGATTAATAAAACTCAAATCATCTCTATGCGGACCTATACTTGTAGTATTAAATTTTAAATCTTTATCTCTTGCAGCTTTTAAATTTTTTTTAAACTCATCTTTTGTCACATCTGGTTCATATATTACTTTTATATGTTCTCTGCCACCTGTAAGTTTTTCGTTGATACTTGTAACAATATCTGAAATTTTATCAACAAATTCTTTTCTTTCAGATATTATCCTTATACCATATTCTATAAGCTTTTCGTCCCATATGTCAAGTGTATCTATGAGCGAAGGTGTATAATAAATCTGTTTAAGGAGTTTATTTCTTTGCATTAAAATTTTATTATATTCACCAAGTTCGTATAAGTAAACACTGTTAAGCTGTGATAATTCTAAATTAATAAAACGTCTTCTTTCAGATGGTCCATTTTTGACAATTTTTAAATCCTCAGGAGAAAAAAATATTATATTTGTCATGCCAAGAAGTTCACTTGAACGTTTTATTGGTATTCCATCTATGGCAATTCCCTTTGTACTGTTTTTTTTAAGGTGTATGTCAATTCTACGATCTATTCCCTTTTTTTTAATAAACATACGTATATGTGCTTCATCACAACCTATTTTTATAAGTTCTTTATCCTTGCTTGACTTGTGTGATTTAGTAGTACCACAGACAAAAATTGCTTCAAGAATATTTGTTTTTCCTTGTGCATTATCACCGTAAATAATATTAGTATGCTTGTGGAATTCTAATTTAGCATTATCATAGTTTCTAAAATTTCCTACTTTGATAGAATTGATTTCCATAAATTCTATTCTCCCATTACGGTTACCTTTTTTCTTTTATACTCAAAAGTATCTTGTGGATAAAGTTTTCTTCCCCTTCT
The DNA here is from genome assembly GCA_947178155.1 of uncultured Lachnoclostridium sp. Classification (GTDB taxonomy): domain Bacteria; phylum Bacillota; class Clostridia; order Lachnospirales; family Lachnospiraceae; genus Butyribacter. Next base: position 297 of record CAMWXG010000124.1, on the reverse strand, counting down.
GGTATCAACTTCTCCATTTACTTTTACTTTACCATCTTGAATAATTATTTTTGCTTCAACTCCAGATGATACAAATCCTGCAAGTTTCATTGCTTGACCAAGTTTAATATAATTATCATTAATCTGTATGGTTTCCATAATCTATCCTCATTTCTAAATATTAAAATTCACTGGAAGAATAAGATAAATATATGTTTCATCTTTATCTTTTATAAAACAAGGAGCTTTTGGGTTTATCATATATATTGTTATTTCTTCTTCATCTATTACTTTTAATGCATCAATAAGAAATCTTGG
>CAMWXG010000123.1 GCA_947178155.1 uncultured Lachnoclostridium sp. | reverse complement strand
GGTTAATGATTCTGATGTACTTATTATGCTGGAATTGGGAGATTATAAGGAAATAGTTAGAAATACAATTATGACAATAAAAAGAGATTTTCAGAGAATTTCGGCTGTGTTTTCTGTTAATTGTCTTTTTAGATATTTACTTTTTAGTGATAACCACTATATGGAATAATATTTACAGGAAATGAGTGTCTTAGGGAACCACGCAGGTTTTGTGGGATATGGTGAACATTATAATAACAGATTTGTCAACCAGTCTATGACTTGTGTTGTATTTGAGTAGTTGAGAAAAAGAATAAAAAATAAATTTTTTATACTATGAGTATAAAGCAGCATAGAAATGAGGAAAGAATATGAATTTAAGAAAAAAATCCCGACAAGAAGCAAAAAGCCTGTATCCGGTATTATATATAGTAGAAAGTCTTGAGGAATATAGAAATAAGCTTATTAAAAGTGAGGTGGCATCTCTGCATGAACTTAGCATGGTGAGAAAATCTTTTGAGCAGGTGTTAAATGACTCAGAAAATTTAAGAGGTTCTTTACAAGACTTTGAGCATACTTTTTCTAATATTAATACAGTATCTGGTCAGTTTGCGTCTGTAAAAGATGATATTTCTCAGTCTGTAGTTCAGGCGCAGGATGAGGTAGAGAAGCTGAAAAACAGTTCACTGCATGTAAAGAATGACTTTGACGATATGCAAAGCACATTTGCTTCCTTTCAGTCCTCTTTGATAGAGATAAAAAAATGCATGGGCAAAATTGTATCTATTGCAGATCAAACAAATATTCTTGCACTTAATGCTTCTATAGAGGCAGCAAAGGCAGGAGAGCATGGCAAAGGTTTTGCTGTAGTAGCAGGGGAAGTAAAAAGCCTGTCAGAGGAAATTAAAAATCTGGTATCCATGGTGGATTCAAGTATTGGTGATGTAGAGCAGGGAACTGATAAGCTAAATGACAGTATTCAAACTTCTTATGATGCATTGGAGAAAAGTTTATCTGAGGTAAATGATACATATGAGACGTTTGATAGCATTACGCAGGCAGCAGAGGGTGCGGAAACTGTGCAGACAGAAATTTCTCAAGTTATTGATGCTTCAAGGTCCAAACTTCAGACATTAAGTGGTTTTTTCGAGCAAATGAAAAAACAATATGAGGAAGTAATGCGGCATATTAATTGTGTAAGTAAAATGGGGACAACAAAAAGCGCAATGTATGAAGATATTGATAATATGATGTCTCAGATTCCTCCTGTAGTTAATGATTACAATTCAAAAGGATGATTATTGTAAAAATCAAAATTATTGGGTATAAGAAAGAATATAAAAAAGATAAGACCTTGCAAAAAATATTGGGAGTGTTAAAATAAAAGGGAAAGTAAAAATGGGGATAGGTGGTGAAGGTTATCAAAGCTCAGATTAGAATTGCAGGGAAAAAAGGCATCATACTTTTAATAAGTATATTGTTCTTGTCAGGTTTTGTAAGTATATTTTTACCGAAAGGACTTAAGGCAGCAGGCAAACGTAGTGTAAAATTAGCTTTCTTTCCTATGGATGGATATCATATTAAAGAAGTGGATGGAAGCTATGATGGTATGGATGTCCAGTATTTGAATGCATTATGTGAATATGTGGACTGGAATGTGGAGTATGTGGACTGTGAAAGCTGGGACGAGGCATTACAATTATTGTTAGAAAAGAAAGTAGATCTGGTGGGTTCGGCACAGTTTTCAGAGGAGCGTGCAAAGGTTTATCAGTATGCCTCCCTCCCAAGCGGATATACTTTTGGAGCAATAGCGACCAAGGGCGATAGTATTTTGGCATATGAGGATTTTGATGCTATGAAGCAGATTACATTTGGCATGGTAAAGACATATGTGCGAAAGAATGAATTTATGCAGTATATGAAGGACAATGGCATTGAAAATCCCAATCTTAAAACTTACAATACTACAGCAGAGCTTTTGCAGGCGCTGGAGGGTGGAGATATTGATGCTTATATTCATACTTTTACAGAAGTAAGAGAAGGTCATCGTCTGTTGGGACGTTTTGCACCTATGCCGTTTTATTATATTACATATGAGGGAAATGATGATGTACTTAGGGAGTTGAATCAGGCGATTGCAGACTTAAAGATTAGCCGCCCAGAGCTTGAAACAGACCTGATGAATAAATTTTATCAGAGTAGGCTGGATAAAACTGTGGTATTTACCATGGAAGAAAAAACATATATTGCAGATAAAGAAAAAATATCAGTAGGTTATCTGGATGGTTATTATCCATTTTCTTATGAGGAAGATGGGGATTGCAGAGGGATTGCCAGAGAATTATTAGATATAGAGTTAGGTTTTGCAGGATTAGAGGTTCAATATAAAAAATATCAAAGTCCAAAGGATGCAAGGAAAGCGCTTGAAGATGGAACGGTTGATATTCTTTCTTACTGTACTGATACAAAGGAGGAACTGAGTGAATATGGTTTTCGTATGATAAAAGAGTATGCTCAAATTCCGCTGGTTGTAGCGATGAAAGAGGATAAAACGCTTAGTGAGGCAGAGGTTATTGCAACTGTGCATTATTTAGAAGAGGAATCTGCAGCTGTTTTTGATTTGGATGATGTGACTCTTAACATATATGATACACAGCAGGAATGTATGGATGCTGTGGCGAAAGGCACAGTGGATGCTGTATTGTGTGATGGTTATCTGTCAGAGTACCTGATGGGGACTGAACTCTCTTATAGTAAGATGAAGATAAAAAGTGTTTTGAGCAGGGAGCATGGTATTTCTATTGCAGTCAGGAATGATAGTGTACAGCTGGCAGGAATATTGAGTAAAACAGTAGAGGTTGTAGATGCCAGAACAGTAAGTGAATATATATTTAAAAGTAATGTACATTCACAGATGACATTTGAACGTTTTTTGCATAATCACAGCAGAGAGATTAATATATTACTGTTGGTGATAATTGTGGTCGTAATACTTGTGGCATGGCATATGATAAAAGACAGCAGAAAAATCCAGAAGCTGATGTATAAGGATATGGGGCTGGACATTTGGAATCTGAATTATCTTATTTATCAGGGAGAGGCAAAGCTTTTGCCAGAGCGCAAAACGTATCAATATGCAGTTGTATGTCTTAATATTTCGCAGTTTAGGCGCTATAATATTATATATGGCTGGAATGCAGGACAGAGACTTTTAGAGGCGGTTTCAGAGAATCTGAAAAAATATATTAATGATAAAGATGAAATATTTGCAAGGAATCAGGGAGACCGTTTTGTGCTTCTTTTAAAATATCAGTCAGAGGAAGCATTTATTGACAGGCTAAAGCAGATTGAGCGTGAGACAGAGCAGGATATATATCAAAATACTGAGAACCATATGGCACTTCAAATGGGTGTCTATTTGATACCGCCGAATAGTTCTGATATGCGTGTAGCAGTTGACTATGCAACACAGGCGATGGAATATATAAAGGGCAGCCATTTGAGTGATGTAATGGTTTATGATGAACTTATAGAACAAACATTAAAGCAGCGGCATGAGCGGGAAAAACTGCTGGAATCTGTAGATATAGAAGAAAATTTTGTAACGTATTATCAGGCAAAGGTGGATATCCGCAGTGAAAAAGTTATAGGTGCAGAAGCACTTGTGAGGTTTTTAGATCCTACGGCCAATGGAATGGTAAGAGCACCGGGATTTTTTATACCATATTATGAACAGACTGGTAGAGTGACAGAGATTGATTTCTTTGTGCTTGAATGTGTATGCAGGATGCTGCAAAGAAGGATAAAAGAAGGAAAACCTGTTGTTACAATTTCCTGCAATTTTTCCAGAATGCATTTTATCAAAACAGATTTTCCAGAGCGGTTTCAGGAAATCCTTGATAGATATCAGGTGCCAAAGGAGTTGATTGAAGTAGAAATAACTGAGACAATTGTTGTGGAAGAACTACAGCAGCAGGCAGTGAAACAGACACTTGATATGCTTCGCAGTAAAGGAATACGCATTTCTATTGATGATTTTGGTTCAGGATATTCATCTCTTGGCATATTTGAACAGATTCCAGCATCAGTAATAAAGCTTGACCGTTCTTTTCTGCTTAATCAGAAAGACAGAAAACGTCAGGTGACAATTATGAAGGGGATTGTCAATCTTGCACAGGATTTAGAGGCACAGATTGTATGTGAAGGTGTTGAGACTGATAATGACGTGGAATTGATGAGGGAAATTGGAGCTTATGTAGCACAGGGATATCGTTATGCAAAACCTGTACCAGAGGAGACATTTGAAAAAAGGCTGGACAGCTAAGGGTGTTCGCCACATAAGAAAGTAATTTTAATCTTTGGGGAGGAAATAAAAGTGGAAAAACCATTACAATTTAGGCAGATTTTCATGCCAAATCCTAATCCGGATAATACATACCCTAATTACCGGAATAAATTACAGCCTCGAATGGAGTTTAAGCCGACCGCCTTAGAGCAGCTTTACATCAAACACAAGGATAAATTAATAGAAACAGCCATAACGGAGTGTACACGATATTTAGATGATGAAGCTTGGATGGAAGAGGATACTTTTCCACGTGTGCAGGAACTGACCGGCGACTGGTATCTGGGTTCTATTTATATGTTTGAAAGAAATGATAAAATTCGATTCAGTGTGGAAGCTCGTTTCTTAGGTCATTATCCAAAGGGCTGCGCAAGAGAAGAAATTGATGATTACCTTGGGATGCAAGCATGGTTTGATTATAACCCTGCGCAGGATGCATTTATTTTTGACTGTTTTGATACAGATTCCATTTAGCTAAGTTCCAGTATAACTCATTTAAATTAACTTTATGTTTGCAGGTCTAAATTTCTGATAGCATCTGTCCTCAAGCCTCGACGTAGCCCGCTACGCCTGCGTTTGTGAACAGACACTCTCAAAAATTTATTCTCAGCAAACATAAAGCTATTTAAAGTGAGTTATACTAGTTTGTTTAGAAGTTAAATTTAAAAAGAAACAGGGCGTTTTCGTTGAGTGCTTTATGAAGTAAACCCATTATTTTATAGAGATTCCACCTCCATTCTACTTATAAGGGATTTTAAGGCAGCCCAAAAAGAGATAGTCTTATATTATCAAATGAATGGAGGAATACATATGAATCAATTAGTTATAGGAAAATTTATATCATTAAAGAGAAAACAGAAAAATTTAACACAGGAACAACTGGCAGAGAGACTTGGGGTTTCAAATAAGACTATTTCAAAATGGGAAACTGGAAAATGTATGCCAGACTATTCTATTGTAAAGAGTTTGTGTGAAGAACTTGGTATTACAGTGGCAGAACTGATGGATGGTGAAATGTCTGAAGAACAGAGTGTCCGTACCTATGATGATGAACAGATTTTAGATTTACTCAAAAGAACGCAGGAATTAGAAAGACAAAAAAATATGCTATATGGAATTTTATTAATTGTAATGGGTATCGCATTGCAGGCTCTTTCATATGCAATTGGTGGTTCGTATTTTAAAGATTTTATTTCTGGACTACTATTGGGTTTGTCAATTGGTGAAATGTTGATTGGCGGTTACGTTGTTGGAAAGTCTTTAGCAGGAAGATAAATTGATATTTATCGAGAAGATAGACATAACGAAAAATCGGCGTTGAAATAAGGCTGCCGTAATCCCACTGGCACTTTAGATGGTGGGTTAAATCCATGTACTATATACCAATACTCTTTGTATTTTTATTAGTGGTATAGCCATAAATAATAACATCCGGTCAGAAATATAACTTATGTTTCTGACCGGATATAATGTTAATCCCATTCAATATTGTTGCCTTCTTCTCTGACAATTCGGTATAGTTCTTCTTCATTTTCTACCAGTGAGCGAATAATTTCAACAAACTTTTCAGCACGTTTTTCATTTTCAGATGTTAGTTTATAGTAAGCAGAATACATATCTGCTTCTGGATCTGTATTCATTTCCTTTAATACATCAGGAGCGTTTTTTTCAAGATAATAGTTAAAGAATGCTTCCCAGTTGTATCCATTCATATAAGCTTCATCGTTGATTTCGTTCATTTTTTCTCCAATGGCAAATAATTTTTCACTTTCAATATATAGACATACTGAAACACCGCCTTCATATTTTACAATTGCTACATAATCTTTCATAATTATAATACACCTTTCATAATTTTAAATGTTTTTTGACTGATTTCAGATTTTATATTATAGGAAATATTCCTATAATATAACGGCTACTTGAAAAATCTAACCGTATGTTGTTATAATCTTAATTATGAATATTTTAACATATTCAGTATGATAAAGCAATAATTAGTAAAAAGGAGTAATCATGGGAAAAATTATTTTGGCAAGGGAAGAAGACAGGGGCTGGAATGTTCAAACAGTGTCTGCAATATTTGTATTTAGTTTAGTTATAGGGGTTATTGGCATTCCGGTTGGTGCAGTTCTTAGCAGTATAATGCAGAAAAGACTTAATGACAGTTCTGTGGCTGTAATGTATGGATTTTTTCTGGGGCCGATTTTTCTGGGGATGCTTATTGGAATTTTTATTGGAAAAATAGTTATTAATACGAAAGACCATACAAAGTGTGGGAAGTGCAAAGGAAAGATGTTTCCTATGTCACAGGAAGATTTGCTTTTTAAAATTCCTGTAACAGAAGAAAAATATAAGGATGCAATGCAATATCTTGCTAAAAGTATGAGCAGGGTTTCAGGAATAAGCAGCATTGAAGGTCGACAAAGAGGATGCTATGTATGTGTATACAGATGTGTGCAATGTGCAAATAAAATTGTAAGAATTAAAGATTTTATGCCTGTGCATGGAAGGTGTTATGATATGGGAACATATTATTTTGATTATAAAGAATTTGTACATGCAAGAGGAACTGATGATTTGGAAAGCCAAAGCATATTTGGAGATTAAAAAGGTATGATTATGAGACGTATAAGAATAGATTTTTATATTGCATTTATTGTTGCATTTAGTATTGGGGTTCTCTTTAATTTTTGTGCAGGAAAGGTGATTGATGTACTAGAAGATAAATCACATGAAAGGGTATATTCTGATACAGAAATTGGTGCAGCTGCAGGAGAGGGAACTCCTGTAGTGTCAAGTATTGAAGAGATGATGGAAGAGGAATATTTTACATGTTATGTAAGTGGTTCTATGCTGGTAGAAACGGTATATTATAACAGTAAATCATATCGTATTTATACTTTGGCATCAGGTGAAAGTGTTTTGGTGGATGAATATTTTTATCATACTTATTATGACCATAATAAAGATGAGGACAATACATTTCATGGTTCATATAAAGTATTACCGGTTGGCAGGGTTATAAAGAAACAATTAGAGGACGAGCTTATTTATAAAATCAATGAAAAGGGGTATGAACTTACAGATACATCATTTTACATAGATATGCATGGTGATTTTAAAGACTTTTCAAGAGATCATTTTGAAAGTATAGCATTAAATATAAGTTTTGCAGTGGGTTTTATAATTTTTTTGCTGATTCGTTATATAATGATTGTGAGTGGGCTTTTTCCAGCGCTTTTTCCACTGCGTTTTTTGCGGTCATGGAAGAAATATATTATATATTATGGTGTTGTGTATTATGGTGAAGGTATTGACAAAATTTCTGCGTTGCGTAAACAGGGGGATTTGACAAATGCTGCTTTTGAATTTTCAAAACTGGCAGAAGTTAGTCAGGAAGAAGCAGTAAAGGCAATGGAATATTGGCGTGAGATATATGGAGAAGGAATTCTTAATATCAGAGAGGAATAGTGGTAAATGTTTATGGAAGAAATGGTTATTTGTTACTATTCACGGCTACGCCGCTCATAGTAACAAGCAGCGCTTTCAGCGCT
>CAMWXG010000122.1 GCA_947178155.1 uncultured Lachnoclostridium sp. | reverse complement strand
GTACTGTTATACGCCTCTTCATCTTCGTTTCCTCCTGATAATATATTTTTATATTATTAGGTTACCATATAGAGTATGGCATAAGAAGCTTTAATTTCAATTAAAGTTTATGTTATAGATTACCAATGAAAAAATATTTCCCTAAACAAATTAAATATATTATATTAAAGAAAGACAGATGATATTACTATATTCATGATATGGTCTTATTTTCAAAGCAGATTATTGTAACAGATGAATTATCTGCTGAAGAATATACTTGGATTAAATCACTGTCACATAAATTGCAAATTTGTGACATGCAAAATCTTCTATATCATATTGGAAAACTTAAATTAGAAAAAATTATAACTTATCATAAGAAGCAGTAGAAAACTATATAGTACACTATACAGAATAGAAACAAGTTTTGCTAAAAGTACAAATTTTGTAGCACCATTTTGCATGATTTTGTCTCAAAATCATGCAAAATATATACATATTAGTGCTAAAAGTGCTATTTATTACTAGTATAATCCAATTTAATTACCTTATCTTTTGGTGAGTATGCTTTTTTGAGAGTGCAGGTGTAAAAACGTAGGCGTAGCGGGCTACGTTGAGGATTTTACGCCTGTGCTATCGGAAAAGTAGACCAGCAAAAGGTATGGTTAATTAAATTGGGTTATACTAGTCACAAAGTGAACAGTAACTTAATATATGAAATACCTAACTCTTACTCTTTAACTATCCTTTACCAAATTAAAAATTCTCTGCAATATAACATCTTCATGAAGAAACGCCTTTGCTCTGTTTCTATATTGTTCTTCATGAATATAAGTATGACGAAACGGCTTAATAGAAGGCGCCAAGTCAATGCCCTTTTCGTAATCGTTTACATTCAAATTCAAAGTTTGAACATAATCAAAGAAGCCTGTGTCTGTAAAAATATTCCTCACGCGCTGATAACGATGATCTTGTACAAGACTCATTAAATAAGTGGCAATACCAACTTGTATTCCATGTAATTGCGGTTTTTTTAAGAATTTATCCAGCGCATGCGAAATTAAATGTTCACTTCCGCTTGTTGGTGCACTGCTTCCTGCAATTTCATTTGCAATTCCGCTCATTGCAAGAGAATCAAGCAGTTCTTTTAAAAACAAATCATCCTGAATGCTTTCAAAAGGTGTTCTTACAAAACTATTAACCGCCTTTTTAGCAATCATCATTGCAGAATCATTAACTTCTGCATATCCATTATCCTCTTCATACTGCCAGTCATAGAGTGCTGTAATCTTGGAAACCATATCTCCAATTCCAGAATATAGAAAATGTTTTGGCGCACTCTTTATTACTAAAGTATCTGCAATGATTCCATATGGCATTATTGCCGGAACAGAATTACGTTTTCCTTCAATAAGTAAAGATGCACTGGCACTTGAAAAACCATCACTGGAAGCAGAGGTTGGAACACTGATAAATGGCAGTTTACGTAGGAATCCGCAATATTTAGCAGCATCAATCACCTTTCCGCCACCCAGCCCTACAACTGCCTGTGTCTTATTTGGAAGGCCAAAAGCCAGATTTGTAATATCTTCAAAATGGACTGAATCCAATTCCTGATACTCCAAAACTTCTATTTCCTTATTATACAATGACTTCATAACCATAGTTCCAAACATGTCAATAAGACCATTTCCAAAAAATATAACTATCTTTTGAATATCGCTTTCCCGTAAAAAGGTGCCAATATGTTCTAACGCTCCTGCTTCTATTTTTAAAAAAGCAGGAATAGCAATATAGTCATTATTTTTTCGTTTCATCTGTAACCTCCAATATAAAATATATACATTTTTCAAAAATACAATATAGATATACTTATTTTATCACAAAAATGAATAGATTACGACAATATAATGCACTCATTTTTATTTTTAGCATATTCTAATCTATAAGGATTCTTTTAATATGGCTTTTGTAAGAAAGAGGTGGCAATATGAAACATTTTCAAACTGTATATTTATATGGTACTGACAAACGCCAGAGATATCTTGGGAATATGCTTGCCAAACATGGTTTTAATGTAATAGAAGTATCTAAAACATCCTATGAAACTTCCAGTTTGACAGAAATTACAGCAGCAGAAGAAAGTCAATCTGAAATCCTGCTGCTCCCAATACCTGTTTCAAAAGATACTCTAAATGAAATTATTCCTTTTATACATTCAGAAAGTTATATAATCGGTGGCATTCTTCCTGATTATCTTTCAGATATCTGCAAACTTGAAAAAGCGCATATCTTTGACTATATGAAAGTACCAGAGGTTGCCATTCTCAACGCCATAGCTACTGCTGAAGGAGCTGTGTGTGAAGCAATTTGTTCAGGAGATACAAATCTTCATTCGTCTGAATGCCTTGTAATAGGTTATGGCAAATGTGGTTCGGTTCTTGCTGATAAATTAAGTGGACTTAAAGCCAAAGTGAAAATCCTTACTACTTCACCTGAAAATAAAGCAAAAGCAATAGCTGCAGGATACGCTTTATCATCTGATGACTTCAGTGAATATGATTATATATTTAATACAGCTCCAGCAATGGTTATTACACAGGAGCGGATTGATACATTAAAAAAAGACTGTATAATTATAGATATAGCTTCAAAACCTGGAGGCACAGATTTTGACTATTGCGAAAGCAAAGGTGTAACGGCTAAACTTTGTCTGGGGCTTCCGGCAAAATATTCTCCTAAAACCTCAGCTAAAATTATATTTGACGAAATAATGAATTTTCTTGATGCGTCTTAAAACGCAGGATTGGAGCCTATATGAATGATGAAAAGACAACACTTAATATCGGTTTTGGCATTACCGGCTCATTTTGTACCCATGCAAAAATCAAAAAACTGCTTTCAGATATGAAAACAGATAATTATAATATATATCCAATTTTTTCACAAAATGTATCTGCACTTGACAGCCGCTTTGGCAAGGCAGATGAATTTATTGCAGATATTGAAAGTATAACAGGCAATAAAGGAATATTTTCAATACCAGAAGCTGAACCAATAGGGCCGAAAAAGTATCTTGATGTACTTGTAATTGCACCATGTACAGGTAATACTCTTGCTAAATTATGTAATGGTATTACAGATACTACAGTGCTTATGGCAGCAAAAGCACATTTAAGAAATGAACGTCCTCTTATAATATCTATCTCAACAAATGATGCAATGGGAATAAATTTCCGTAATATTGGAATGTTATTTAATATGAAAAATATTTATTTTGTACCATTTGGACAGGACGATTATATAAAGAAACACAATTCTCTTATTTCACATGTAGAGCTGATACCTGCCACCATAGAAGAAGCACTTCATGGAAAGCAGATACAGCCTGTAATTCAATCATACTAAAGTTACATTTTAAATCGAAATAGTTATATTATATTTTTTCAACCAGTAATCAATCTGGATAAGATATGCGAGCATCTGTGGCCCTGCCATAAGCTGGCCATACCACGGTGCTCCATAATCTTTTACACTTAGCATAAAAGCTTCAAGTTTCTTTTTATCTATAATCTTAAGAAGCGGTGAAGTATTATCCTCTATTACTTCTTTAAGCCTGTCAACAAGCAATTTCTCATAATATGGATTGTAACTTTTAGGATAAGGACTTTTTCTCCTAAAAAGTATTTCATCTGGCAGCTTTCCTCTGGCAGACTGTCTTAAAATATTTTTAACCACTCCACCATGTGCTTTCATATCCCAAGGTACATTAAATATATATTCTACAAGTTTGCGGTCTGCAAAAGGCACTCTGGCTTCAAGCCCTGAATTCATGCTTGTTCTATCCATTCTATTTAAAAGTGTTTGCATAAAAAACCTGATATTTAAATAGCCTATCCGCCTTCTACTGCTTTCAATATTATCCTCCCCTGGAAGTATTGCAATCTCACTTACCGCAGCCTCATAAGCATTATTTACAAATTCGTCCATGCCTATTATTTCCAGTACTTCTCTATTCATAAGCCTTTTACGAGGTTCTAAATCAGGAGTCCATGGAAAAGTATCACTATTTAAAAACTCTTCTTTATGAAACCATGGATAACCGCCAAACACCTCATCTGCACACTCTCCAGTAAGCACTACTTTATGATTAATGCTCACTTCCTTGCAAAAATGTAGTAAAGAGGAATCCACATCTGCCATACACGGCAAGTCATGTGCATCAATTGATGCATACAACAAATCTGCCTGTGTCTTATTATCACATTCAAGATAATGATGCTCTGAACCTAAGAATTCTACCATTTTATCAACATATGGTCTATCTTGCGATGGCTGAAAACTATTCGCCTTAAAATATTTGTCATTTTCTGTAAAATCAAATGAATAGGTAACTAGTTGCTTGCCTTCTTCTTTTAACTTTGCAGCACATATAGCAGATACAAGACTTGAATCCACTCCGCCTGATAAAAATGTACATATTGGAACATCTGAAACCATTTGCCTTTTCACGGCATCTTCTAATAAAAATCCTGCTTTATCAATAGTCTTTTCGTAGCTGTCCTCATGCGGAATACTTTTAAGATGCCAATAACAATTATTACTTATACCATATCTGCTGCAATATAAATAACAGCCCGGTTTAACCTCATAAACTCCCTTAAATATGCCTGAACCTGGTATCCTTGCAGGACCAACCCCAAATACTTCATTTATTCCCTCTTTATCAAGAACAGCCTCAACATTTGGAAATTTAAACAATCCCTTTGGCTCAGATGCAAAAATAATTGTGCCATCTTTTACAGTATAAAATAATGGCTTTATACCAAAACTATCCCTGTACAGATAAAGTGCCTCATGCCTTTCATCATAAATGGCAAATGCAAAAATACCATCAAGCATATCAACAAATTCAGGTCCATATTGCAGATATGAAAGTAATATAACTTCTGTATCTGAATCTGATACAAAACACCAACCTGCATTTTGCAGTTTCTTTTTAAGTTGTTTTGTATTGTATAGTTCTCCATTGTATACTATATGATATGAAAAATCACCAAGCTTTCTGCTCATTGGCTGTATTCCTTTTACTATATCAATAATTGCAAGCCTGGTATGTGCTATGCCACAATGCCTGAAAAGCTTTGTCCCTTCACTGTCCGGTCCGCGATGAATCAGGCTGTCCCTCATATTGCCAAGTACATTATCATATAGTCCCTTTTCTGATGTAAAATCATATTTTGCATTAAAAAAACCAGCTATTCCACACATATATCTCTCCATACATTATTATTTTAATCATTGTATGCAGAAATTTAAAATTTATGCTTAACAAAAAGCAGTCAATGTTGGCATTGTTGACTGACGATAACACGCTCTAGAGTAAAAGATAGCATATTAATTAATAATTTTATTTACAAATCTCTTCAAGCACAGAGTATCCAATTGTCCCCTCTGGCATTTCAACACCAAAATTATTTGCTATAGTTGCACCAATTACTGCAAAAGTATCACTTTCGCCAATATCCTTACCCTTTGATATCAATGGCGAATATGCAATAAAAGGAACTTTTTCCCTTGTATGATCAGTTCCCTTGTATGTTGGATCATTTCCATGATCTGCTGTTAGTATCAATAAATCATCTTCTTTTATAAGAGGAAGCAGTTTTCCAAGATTTATGTCAAAACGCTCTATCTCATCACCATACCCCCACGGATTTCTACGGTGTCCCCAAAGTGCATCAAAATCTACAAGATTTACAAAACAAAGTCCGTTAAAATCCTGTCTGGCAATCTGAATAGTCTGCTCCATACCATGAACTGAACTTTTCGATTTATTTGTCTCTGTAATACCTTCTCCGTCAAATATATCATATATTTTTCCAACAGATATAACATCATAACCTGCATCTTTTAATGAATTTAATACCGTGCGTCCAAACGGTTTAAGCGCATAATCATGCCTATTTGATGTACGAACAAACTCTCCTTTTTGCTTTCCTGTATATGGTCTTGCTATTACTCGGCCTACTTTCCACTCCTCTCTCATCGTAAGCTCTCTTGCAATCTCACAATATTTGTACAAATTATCAAGTCCCATTGTTTCCTCATTGCCACATATCTGCAATACTGAATCAGCCGACGTATATACTATAAGATATCCCTTATTAATCTCCTCTTCGGCAAGCTCATCAAGGATAGCTGTGCCGCTTGCACTTTTATTTCCTATAATCTGCCTGCCGGTACGCTTCTCAAGCTCTTTTATAAGCTCCTCCGGAAATCCGCTGTCAGTAAATGTCCTAAATGGCTTAGTAACTTCAAGTCCCATCATTTCCCAATGTCCAGTCATAGTATCCTTGCCACGGCTTTTTTCTTTCATTGCCATATATATGCCAATTGGATTTGTTATCGGCAAAACATTTGGTATATTATGAAGGTTCGCAATTCCCAGTTTTACAAGATTTGGCATATTTATACCACCACGTACAGCAGCTATATGCCCAAGCGTATCAACACCACTATCTCCATAGCTTTGGGCATCAGGCATTGCGCCTATTCCAAGCGAATCAAGAACAATCACAAAAATTCTTTTAAATTTTTTATACTTATTATTCTTACCCATAAAATCTCCATTCTTCTGTCTTTAGATTGTAAATTCTTCTCTTCTTATGTACCTCAAATCATTGTGGCTAATCCGCCACAAAGAAGCAATGAAAAACACTGCTTGACTTAATTGCACCAAAAGCGTGTTTGAAACACGCTCTTGCATGATGATTTCATACTATATGTGAATCTTAAACCTTTATTCACTTCTACATGATACAGCCTCATAAGCACTTGAATCACATACAATCGAAAGTGCCTTATTTATATTTTCCATCTCTACCTTTGAACAAATACCACCATCTTCACCATCAAGAGTCCACGAAACTTCATCCTCACTTATTATATTAATATTTTTACTACAAAAATATAATATCTGCTCTGCATCAAGTTCTTTTGACAAAAGAGCATTTAAAACCTGCTGCAGCTCAATTGGATTTCTGGGATTGCGAATAAATATAGCTTCAAACTTTCCATCGTCCATCTTAATATTTTTCTTACTGTATGCTTTATAACCTGCAACTGATACAGAATTGCTGACAAGTCCTAATACAAAGTCGTCCTCATACATTCCATCATCACATTTAATAGTCATATGATGTGGTTTAATATCAGTAATATGCTTTAATGCTTCTCCAAAATATGCCATCTTTCCAAGAGCGTTTTTCCATTCCTGAGGCGTCTGATATGAAACCTCTGTAAAAGCCCCAAAACCTGCAACATATGTAAAATATTTATTATTAAACTTTCCCATATCACACTCAAAAATGCTACCATCTACAACAAGCTGTGCTGCTCTTTTCATTATCTTGGGAATCTTAAGACTTGAAGCAAAATCATTAACAGTACCTGCCGGAATATACCCGCAAACCGGACGATTTTCTAACTGCATAAGCCCGGCTGCCACTTCATTCATAGTACCATCCCCACCTGAGCACACCACATAGTCATAGTTATTACCTTTTTTTGCAACTATCTCTTCGGCATCTCCTTTGCCACTTGTGGAAAATATTGTCACTTCAAAATCTGCTTTGCAAAAAATTTGTATAATATCAGATAATTTATTATGAATCTGCTCTTTTCCAGCCATTGGATTATATACAAATAACATTCTTTTTGCCATATTAATCTCCATTCTAATGATAGTTATTAAAATGCTAAATGAAGCATAGACATTTACTCTTAAAGTATGTCTATTTTAACACAATAAAATGTAAATCTCAATCAATTTCTTTTTGCTATATCAGAGTAACTAATTTGTTACTATTCACAGCTGATTAAATTCGAGGATTTTTGGCATGATTTATGCCAAA
>CAMWXG010000121.1 GCA_947178155.1 uncultured Lachnoclostridium sp. | reverse complement strand
TTTATCCGTTTTTGAAAGTGATCCCCCACAGGTCTATTTTAAATCTCTTTTATCAAAATGAACTGGATGTGCTGTTTGGTTTTAAACATGATATTCCAATTAAAAACGATACTGTTTATAAGGAATTGTTTCAAATACCACTGTGCTGTATAGTTCCTGCCACACATCCTTATGCTTCCAGAGCCGAACTTGCAAAAGAGGAGTTATATTTAGAGAATATTGTTATCTGCAACTTTTATGCGATTCCCTCCAAAGTTGCGGAAATGCAAAACCAGATTTCACAGCATATTCTGCCAGAATCTACTTATGTGTGTGAAAATCTGCAAGTGCTTCTTACACTTGTCAGGGCTGGTTATGGTTGCTCTATCCTCCCGAAGATGACTTTTATAAACACTGATATTTATGCAATCCCTTTAAAAGACAGTATGCCTTTGTCATATGGCATCTTCTTTAAGAAAAGCTCACAAAGCCCTCTTCTGAAAAAATTTATTTCCATTGTGGAAAATACACCCCCTGCTGATGATGTAAAAAGTGTTTTTTCCTTACAGAACCTTTTGCCATAATCGTTTTCTCCTTTCAATATCGACAATAGGAACTGATGAAATACAAGCTGTTCAAGCAGGAGCATTATTTATATGAAGCAAAACGCTTCTATACCGACCTTGCCAAGACAGAGATAAAGGGGCGAGATGATTGCCCTTTATGGTGTCTCTTTTATATATATTTTACAATCTTATATTTCAAAGTAAAAAATCCATAATATTTTCATTTATTTGCATACCATTAACTACATCTCCTCCGGACATTCCATCCCTAACAGCCCACATGCCTCATACAATATTTTCTGTACCATATCTGTCAAAAACAAACGTGCTTTTTTCTCTTTCTCCTCAGCCTGCAAAATAGTGCAATCATGATAAAATTTATTAAACGCCGTAGCTAATGCAATTACATACCTAGCAACTATGGATGGTTCGTTTTTCTTTGCAGCATTAACAACTGCATCCTCATAACTTGCTAACACTTTTACCAAATTATAGGTTACATCATCCGTTAAAGCCACATAATCAACTTCGCCAACCTCTACCATTTTGCCAGCTTTACGCAACACACTTTTTGCACGAGCATACGTATACTGTGCATATGGTCCGGTGGTTCCATCGAAATTCAAAACTTCCTTCCAAGAAAAATCAATGTTCTTAATTCGCTGATTAAATAAATCATGAAAGATAATTGCTCCCACACCAACCTTTTTCGCAGTTGCCTCCTTATCCTCTAAATCTGGATTCTTTTCTATAATTGCATTGTATGCCCGCTCTATGGCTTCCTTCAAAATGTCTTCTGCATAAATAATATTACCGCCTCGGGTTGAAAGTTTTTCTCCTGCCAGACTCACCAAACCATATGGCACATGAATTAGTTCTTCGTACCAATCATATCCCATCACTTCAATAGCTGTAAAAATCTGTTTGAAATGTAGCGACTGTTCCAGCCCTGTTACGTACAAACACTTTTCAAAATTATATTGCTCCTTACGATAAAGAATAGCAGCAATATCACGAGAGTGGTAAATGGAACCGCCATCGCTTTTCGTAATCAAACATGGAGGCATATTATATTTCTCCAAATCAATCACCTGCGCCCCCTGACTTTCAACAAGCAATTCCATTGCTTTCAATTTCTCTACTAATGCTGGTACTTTATCACGATAGAAACTCTCCCCCAAATAAGAGTCAAATGATATTCCTAATAAATCATAAATACGTTCAAACTCAATCATACTGATATCCTTGAACCAATTCCACATCTCTAATGCCTCAGGATCATTTTGCTCCATTTTTACAAACCATTCTCGTGCCTCTACAATTAAGCTTTCATTATTCTCTGATTCATCATTAAATTTCACATAAATACGCAGTAATTCTTCTATTCCTTTTTCTTTTACCAGTTCTTCGCTACTCCACAATTTATATCCAACAATCAATTTACCAAACTGAGTTCCCCAGTCCCCTAAATGATTGATTCGCACCACATTATATCCTAACTTCTGATAAATCTTATATAAAGAATTTCCAATTACCGTTGTACGCAAATGCCCTACATGAAAGTTCTTTGCAATGTTTGGAGATGAATAGTCCATACATACTGTTTTTCTGGAACCAACCTGTGATACCCCATACTCATCTTTCTGTAACATCTCAAAACACTTCTTAATAAACAAATCTCGTTTCAAGTAAATATTACAATATGCTCCTATATTCTCTGCCTTTTCAATTCCTAATTCATCCTTCTTTTCATTTAACTTTTCAACTAATTCGCATGCAATTTGCATTGGATTTTTACGCATTTTCTTTGCAATACCAAAACAAGGCAATGCTAAGTCTCCCATTTTCTCTTCCGGCGGAATTTCTATAGATTTCATCAACTCTTCTTCCGACATTTCTACAAATACTTCTGATAAATACTGACAAATTTTCTTTTTCATAGTAACCTCCATCAATTCTGATTATTTGTAAATGGATAAAAAAAGAACCGCAATGGAATTAGCTTTTATTGCTAAATCTATTACGGTTCTGTATCTACAACATTTATAAACAGCAACCGCACAGAAACAAGACGTACACCCCTTGCAACCATGCGGAAATAAGCAATGATTACAAGCGCTTACGTCTTCTTTCTCTACGTCTTAAACTGTTAATACAAAATGTGTTCATTCTTTTATCCTCTTTAATTTTGTTATCCGTGATTATAGCACATAATTCAGATTATTACAATACTTTTCTATTTTTCCTTCAATAAGTTTTTTACCCTCACTGTTGACACTGCTTTATATGTAGATTAAAATATATTATATATACTATTTTAAACACGCTCTAACATAATTAAAAGTGGTTTGTGTCTTGTGCGCACCTGGCACAAACCTATTATGTACAAAAAACGTGCGCAGAAATGAGGGTTTTTATGAAAATCTCAATAAATCCGACACATTTTGGCTTTATAGGCTTTGGACTGATAGGTGGTTCTATAGCCCATTCACTGCACAAACTATATCCAAATGCTGATATAATTGCTTATAATTATTATGAAACAAAGCCTCACCCAAAACTTGAACTGGCAAAAAACGATGGTATCCTTACAAAAATCAGCACATCACTCAATGATTTTTCAATGTGTGATGTGATATTTTTATGTGCACCTGTTTTAACTAATATCAAATATTTAAAAAAACTTATGCCATATATTTCAGATAACTGTATAATCACTGATGTTGGAAGTGTAAAAGGAAACATTCATAAGACTATTGAAGAGCTGGGACTTACACACCATTTTGTAGGAGGACACCCTATGACCGGCTCTGAAAAAACAGGATATGATAATTCTGATGCTTCATATCTTGAAGGTACTTATTACATTCTAACACCTACAAAAGACACACCTTTGGAATATACCGAATGGATGACACAATTTGCAGAAGCATCAGGCTCTCATATAGAAATTATGGATTATAATACTCATGACTGCGTTACTGCAGCAATCAGCCACTGCCCACATATAATTTCTGCTTCACTTGTAAATACAGTATCCAAACATGATTCAAGCGGAGTATACAAAAGGCTTGCCGCAGGAGGTTTTAAAGATATTACAAGGATTTCTTCCTCATCACCTGAAATGTGGCAGAATATTTGCCTTACAAATCCTGAATGTATAGTTTCTTTTCTTGATGAATATATAAATCTGCTAAATACAGTTAAATCATCTATCATTACAGGTGATGGAGATGCACTAATGGATTTTTTTTCCAGTGCTAAGGATTATCGCGACAATATGGCTTAATAGGAGGTACATATGAATATTTTAGATGGTTTAAACGAACCACAGGAACAGGCAGTAAAACATTTTAAAGGTCCGCTTCTCATACTTGCAGGTGCAGGTTCCGGCAAAACAAGGGTTCTTACACATAGAATTGCTTATCTTATAAATGAATACCGCGTCAATCCATGGAATATACTTGCCATCACCTTTACTAATAAGGCAGCAAGTGAAATGCGTGAGCGTGTTGATAAAATTGTTGGTGAAAATGCTTCAAGTATCTGGGTAAGCACATTTCACTCTACATGCGCACGCATACTGCGCCGATATATTGAACCGCTTGGATATACACGCAGCTATACAATTTATGACAGTGACGACCAAAAGACACTTATGCGTGAAATTATAAAATACCTTAATCTGGACCCAAAGAAATATAAAGAACGTGCTTTTTTAAATGCAATTTCTTCTGCAAAGGACGAGCTAATCTCCCCTGAACAATATGAACTTAGAGCTTCAGGCGACCTTATGAAGACAACATATGCACGCGCATATAGAGAGTATGAAAAAAGACTTCATGCCTCAAATGCCCTTGACTTTGATGACTTAATTGTTAAGACAATACAGCTCTTTAAAGAAAATCCTGATATTCTTGGTTTTTATCAGAATAGATTTAAATATATTATGGTTGATGAATATCAGGATACAAACACTGCACAGTTTGAACTAATACGCCTTTTAGCAGAAACTAAAGGAGAAGAGGGCTCTATAGAGCATAATCTTTGTGTTGTAGGGGATGATGACCAGTCTATTTACAAATTTCGTGGTGCCAATATTTACAACATTTTAAACTTTGAACAGTCATACCCTGATGCACATGTAATAAGACTTGAGGAAAACTACCGCTCTACCGGAAATATTCTTGATGCCGCCAATGCAGTAATTAAAAATAATTCTATGCGTAAGGAAAAATCCCTTTGGACACAAAAAGATGGCGGTGATTTAATTTATTATTCGCAGTTTTTCAATGAATATGAGGAAGCAGAAAATATTACAAATGACATTGCTGGAGCAGTATCATCAGCGGCAGCAGATTATAAAGACTTTGCAATACTCTATCGTACAAATGCACAGTCACGTATATTTGAAGAAAAATTAGTAATACACAATATACCATATAAAATTGTCGGTGCTCTAAATTTCTATCAGCGCAAAGAAATTAAAGATATGCTCGCATATCTACGCACTATAGATAATGGTCTTGATGATATGTCAGTAAAACGTATTATTAATGTACCAAAGAGAGGTATAGGTCTTACAACTATCGACCGCATAACTGCATATGCTGCTGAACATGAATTAAGTTTTTATGATGCTTTACAAAACTGTGAATACATAGATGGCATAGGCAGAGGAATTAACAAGCTCAATTCTTTTGTAAGTCTTATAGAATCATTTAAGCACCATTTGGAAATGCCAGGCTATGGCATTGAAGACCTTATGAATGAAATAATAGAAGAAACAGGATATGTGAGGCTTCTTGAGGAAGAAGATACTGACGAAGCAAATGGCCGTATAGAAAATATAGAAGAACTTTTAAATAAAATAGTTTCATATGAGCAAAGCAATGAAACCCCTACTCTTGGTGGTTTTCTTGAAGAGGTTGCACTGGTAGCTGATATTGACAATGTTGATGAAAGCAATAATCTTGTATTATTAATGACACTCCACAGTGCAAAAGGACTTGAATTTCCTTATGTTTACTTAGCAGGTATGGAAGATGGCATATTTCCGGGATATAGTGCAGTTTCAGGAGATGATCCTGAAGAAATGGAAGAAGAACGACGTCTGTGTTATGTAGGAATCACACGAGCAAAAGAAAAACTTTCCCTAAGTTGTGCAAAAACACGATTTAGACATGGTGAACAACAGTTTTATATGCCTTCTCGATTTATACACGAAATACCACGTTATCTTCTAAAACAAGAGGCAGGAGAAACAGACTCAATATTTACAAGTAAAAAGCAACCTGAATTTATTAAGAACTCTGCTTCTTACACAAATAAGAAGTCTGACAATTTATCTAAGACATGGAATCCTCTTGCACAAAAAGCAGCTATGCAGAGCGGACATAAACAGGGAGTATCCGGTAAACAGCTTCTTGAAAATAACCCTCTCATAAGCAAAGGTTTTCAATCATCTTACTCAATTTCGACTGAACCGAAAGGTACTATAAATTATAAAGAAGGAGACAGAGTAAAACATATAAAATTTGGAGAGGGCACAGTTAAAGCACTAAACGAAAAATCTGGAGATTATGAAGTGACCGTAGAATTTGACAGCGGCACTACAAGAAAAATGATTGCTTCATTTGCAAAGCTCAAAAAACTTTAGAAAATTGAAAATTAAATAATGTACCATATGTCCCAATATTTATTGACAAGACATATGGTACATTTATTTAATACCTGTTCTTTCTTTGATTTTACCAGAAAATATTACCACTTGAATTTCTTAAAGAGTAGAACCTGCCAAAAATTTTAAATCCTCTTATTTTTATTTTAAATATTTTTCATATATATCTATTACTTCTCTCATAGCCTTCTGTCCTGGAGCACCTATTGTATTCCTTTTTTCTACACATGTCTCCATGCTTATGGCATCAAAAATATCTTCTTCAAATACAGGACTTATTGTCTTATACTCATCAAGTGTCATCTCGCTTAATGAAATATTTTTGTCAATACAATAAAGTACAAGCTGACCTATTATTCCATGTGCATCTCTAAATGGCACACCATGGTTTACGAGATAATCTGCTGCATCTGTAGCATTGGTAAAACCACCCTCTGCACTTGCACGCATGCTTTCCTTATTAAATACAAGTGTATCAAGCATGCCATTAAATAAAAGAATACATCCTTTTGTAGTATCTATTGCATCAAATACAAGCTCTTTATCCTCCTGCATATCTTTATTATATGCAAGCGACAGTCCTTTCATTGTAGTCAAAAGCGACATAAGAGCACCATACACACGGCCTGTTTTTCCTCTGATAAGCTCTGCAATATCAGGATTTTTCTTTTGTGGCATAATACTGCTGCCTGTCGAATAAGAATCATCAATATCAATAAAACGATATTCATTACTGTTCCAAATAGTTATCTCCTCACAAAAGCGACTTAGATGCATCATAATAACAGACATTGCTGACAAAAACTCTATAAGATAATCTCTGTCAGATACAGAATCCATACTATTAAGTGTCACTCCTTCAAAGCCAAGCAGCTCTGCCGTATAAGCTCTGTCCAGTGGATATGTAGTGCCTGCAAGTGCACCTGAACCAAGCGGACAATAATTCATTCTATCATATATATCTTTAAGACGCTCTCTGTCACGTTTAAACATTTCAAAATATGCCCCCATATGATGAGCAAGTGTTACAGGCTGAGCTTTCTGCAAATGTGTAAATCCTGGCATGATAGTATCAATATTTTCTTTCATAATCTTAAGCAGGCTGTTAAGAAGATTTACAATAAGCTTATCCATCTCAATTATCTCATTTCGCGTATAAAGTTTCATATCAAGGGCCACCTGATCATTACGGCTTCTCCCTGTATGAAGTTTCTTTCCTGCATCACCTATACGGCTTATAAGCTGCGCCTCAACAAAACTATGAATATCTTCATATTCATCATCAAATTCCAGCCTGCCCGTCTCTATATCATTAAGTATACTATTTAGTCCTTCTGTAATAGATATCCTTTCCTCATCATTTAATATTCCCTGCTTTGCAAGCATAGCAACATGTGCAATACTTCCGTTTATATCCTCTTTATACATCCTGCTGTCAAATGAAATAGATGCATTAAAATTATGCACGAGTTTATTAGTTTCCTTTGTAAAACGTCCTCCCCAAAGTTTCATTTATAAATCCTCCAATTCAATAAAATTATAATCGATAAAATACCGAAATGGAAATCCATTTCGGTATTTTAAACTATGTCAATTATAAATAGGTTACTAATACAGTGTAGCATTAATAATCGAGTAATATGCAACGCTGTACTCTGGTTACATAAAAAGCAATTCTAAAACATGCTCTAGTCTTCTGCTTCAGGTTTGCTATCTGAAAATTCAATAAAATCATCATCAAAACTATCAGAATAATCATCAGGATCAAAGTCCTCAAGATAGTCAGGAGTGAAATACTTATATACTGCAAATGCAATTCCTGCAACGGCTGCAACAGCACCAATAACAGCAAGAACAATTATAATAGTATTCTTATTCTTTTCCTCAAGCTCCTTCTTGTGCAAAAGCTCGTTAAACTTAGCAGCATTAATTAAATCTTCAATCTTTGAATTCATGCTCATGAAATCAACCACCTTTCTTATATTATAATTATATTATTTTATAACATTACAAATGTCAGTCTTATATTAAGTATAACACAAAAATATAATAATATCTAA
>CAMWXG010000120.1 GCA_947178155.1 uncultured Lachnoclostridium sp. | reverse complement strand
GTATAAAATTTCTTATGGATTATTTTGATGTTTCCCTTGACCACACATTTGCAATAGGCGACAGTACAAATGACCTGCCAATGCTTGAATATGCAGGCACAGGCATTGTTATGGGAGGAAGCAGCCCTGATGTTATAAAATCTGCAGACTATGTAACTGATACTGTACTTAATAACGGAATATACAATGCTATGAAACATTTTAATCTGATATAATACATTATTTTTCATATTTCAATATCGGGGCGTGTTTGAAAATCGCTTTTTACAAGATGTGCTCCACATCTTGCGAGTACAGTGTTGTATTAATTTTCAAACACGCTTTAGGCTTTGGATACTTTATCAGTCTGCTTGCCTGAGAGTTTATCAAGAACTGCTTTATATATCATTATAAGATAAGCATCAACAAAACAATACTTATTTGACAAAAACTCCACAAGCTTATATATAAAGCATGCCCCCATTAATGCAATACTTATACATGTAACTGCATAATTAAGCTGTAATGCCAGAACAACTATATTTGCCAGTACGTAAAATATAAATACAGCTGAAAATTTACGCCCGATTTGAAATGCCAAATATAATGTTTCCGCAAGAAACTTTTCTCTTTCCTCAATATCTTTGGTACTCTCAACTCTTAACTGATCATACATATCTTTAAAGATTTCTTTTCCCTCAATTTTTCCTTTCACTGAGGTACTCATAAGCACCTCTTTCTCACACATTTCTACATATGACATATATTTTGTTTTTCCAAACTGCCTTTTTAAGCATTTTCTAAAAACATTCATTATAAATACCTACCTTAGATATAAAGAATAAACTTCTCAATACTATTTTATGTATCTGTCTGCACTCCGTTCCCATCTATTACTATTCCTATCTTATAACAGTAATAATATTTTATGCACCTTTATAATAACATCATGCTATCAAGTACCGCCAATGCCTCATCATACTGAAAATCCTGTATACAATCATATATTTCCTCAAGTTTTTCCTTATTCTCACCCTCACTACCTGAAATCATTATCTCCAAAGTATCTGTTATCTCTATATATTCAAAATTCTCAATATGCTCTCTAAGCCTTGCAAGTTTCTCTTCAAACTCAGATTTAGGTATACCACCCACCATATCTTTTCCGACAAAATTTTCTTTATAGCTTACACATACAGCTTCAAGCTGACTATGAAACTTTAACACTTCTTCCATATAATTATCAATATGTTCATGTACATATTCATTTGCTGCATCTTTAGCTGCAAATTCAAGTACTTTTGAAGCATTAGCAAGCTCGTCTGCTCCTATATTTAAAAATATTCCTTTAAGGCTGTGAAACAATATTGTCATCATTTCCATCTGTTCAGTACTGCGTATTACATCAAGTTTATTATATATTTCTGATATGTTTCTTACAGATACGCTTAAAACATTCATATAATTATCAAGCCTGCCTGCCATAACCGACAGACCTTCATCATAATTTAATCCCTCAACAGCACTAAGAAATGATGCCGAATCAAAATCGGCTTGAGATATATCAGCTTCTTCTATTTCCCCACTTATTATTCCGTACTGTCTAAGCTTTAACTCAAGCTCATCTTTACGAACCGGCTTTTTAAGAACACTCTCTGCACCCGCATTTTTAAACAGCTCTGTTACTCTAGCATCAACAGTAGCAGAAACCCCTATAATAAGTGCTTTATCTTCTCCATCGGATAGGAACATAATCTGGCTTGCAGCTTCAACGCCATCCATATCAGGCATAAGATAATCCATAATAATAATATCATATTTCATACTACAGGCACATTCTATTGCCTCCATGCCAGACTCTGCTGTATCTGTCTGTATCCCATATTCCTCAAGCATAGCAGATAGCACAAGCACATTCGCCATGCTGTCATCTACTACCAAAGCCCTTACACTGTCAGAACTAACCCTCTCAGCCATATTTACTCCGTTTCTTATCTACACCATACTATAATATATTCATACAAAAAGCATCCCCTATAATGTCTTAAAGCAAAATACTGTTGTGCTCTTATACTCATCTCCTGCCTTTAATACAGCATTTGGAAAACCTTCGGTATTTATTGCATTTGGAAAATTCTGTGTTTCAAAACATGCTCCGCAGAAATTCTTATAATGCATACCATCCTTACAGTTCTCCTGCTCAAACGTACCCGCTGTATATAGCTGCATACCCGGCTGGTCAGTCAATACCTCAAGCAGACGTCCTGTGGTTATATCTCTAAACTGTGCAACCTTTCTTATCTCTTTATCATCATTTGTCTTTCTAAGTACAAAATTATAATCATATTCTGTAACTATATTGCCCTGTGCATCAGCCTTCCCTATGCCATCTTTTAACTTCTTAAACTCTCTGAAATCAAGTGCTGTATCTGCAAGTTCTTTTATCTCTCCTGACGGAACTAAAATATCATTTACAGGAGTATAACAATCTGCCTCAATCTGTACCTCCTGACTAAGTACATCAGGACACTTATGCCCTCCCCTACCAAGGTTAAAATATGAATGGTTAGTAAGATTTACTAT
Source organism: uncultured Lachnoclostridium sp. (assembly GCA_947178155.1). Lineage (GTDB taxonomy): Bacteria > Bacillota > Clostridia > Lachnospirales > Lachnospiraceae > Butyribacter. Next base: position 5,813 of record CAMWXG010000120.1, on the reverse strand, counting down.
TGTATCCTCATCACAAACTGCATAATACTTAATAATAAGCTCATTATCATCATTAAGTATGTACGTAATTGTAAGAGTAAGATTTCCCGGAAATCCCTGCTCACCGTCCGGACTAAATCTTGTAAATGATATCCGGTCCTCAAACTCCCCTTCTTCATACTCAGCGTCATACATACAGCAGTTGTAACGAAGTTTTCCTCCATGCAGACAATTTGTACTATCATTTGTATCAAGCTTGTATTCCTTACCATTCAACATAAACCTCGCATTCGATATACGATTAGCATACCTTCCTATAGGCGCACCAAAACTTGGCAGGTTCACCTCATATGGCGCAGGTTTATCATATCCCAGAGCTACATCTTCAAATACCCCCTCCCTATCTGGTACAATAATATTTGTTATAACTGCTCCAATATCTATAAAAGATACCTCCATGCCATTTTTATTCTTAAGTGTATATTTTGTAACTTTATCACCATTTTTGTTAACTCCAAAATCTGATTTTAATATGCTCATATTTATATCCTCCAAAAGAAACAAATTATTAAATCCATACATAAAAATTTTACTTTTAAGGTAAGTATAACAAATACGAATATAATTTACAAGAGACACAACAGCAAAAACATGTGAAAATCCTTGAATTTGGGTAAGATATGAAAATTAATCATAATAAAAATTTAAATCACAATAAAAGGATGGTTGATTTCTCAACCATCCTTGTGTATAATCTAATTAAAGGTAATCGGATGTAATTCCGATTTGCCCTCAGTTAATATGATTATCAAAACAATAAGCACTCAAACTTTAGGCGGTTAAGGGTGCTTATTTCTTTTTATGATGATGGTCTATGTAAGACAAAGCCTCAAAAACTACCAGCAACAAAGTAAGTACTTCTATTATGCTCATAAGGGCATCCCTCCTTTATAGTACTAGAGGGCATCTAACAACCGAAAAATCACACCCGGACTTCTTTCGATATACACAACTGAATTATATCATATACCAAACCCATGTTCAATGCAATTTTAAGAAATGATTTCAGTTTTTCATATCAATGATTTAGAATAAATTATATCTGCTTTTGACACTTTTCAATTACACACTCATGTTTCTTTTTTTCTTTGTCATAATTTATCCCTACAAGCAGTACATCACCAAAATAATCATCAAGTGAGTTGGCATAATTTTTTTTCTTAATCTGACTTATCGCACCATTAACAGATTTATTCCATTTAAGTTCCACTACCATAGCGGGCTTAGCACAATTCTTTCTTGGTATAAAAACAACATCAGCGAATCCTTTACCGCTAGGAAATTCTCTTATAAGTGTATAATCATTTCTCGCACTGTAATATGCTATTGATATTACACAGCTCAATGAATTTTCATCATTATATTTTAGAAGCGACACCGTTTCATCATGCACACTGTCAATTATTTGGGCAACTGCTGTCTGGTCAAGATTTAAAGTTGCTCCAAGTAATGTATCAGATAAATTAATCGCATTAACAACTTCTGTCCAATTAGAGCCTTCAACTGCATTTTTAAATTCATCCTCTATTTCAAAATTCGGAATAAATACTTCTCTGCTGTCCTCTATATATGCTAAATATCCAAGATGTACAAGCAATGTAAATACATCATCTTTTGACTCAAAAGTTGTCATATCATTTTGAAATTTCTGAATATTAACAGGACAATGAGCACCTCCAAGCATAGTTATTATACTATCTTTAAGCCCCTCAAAATTAAGATCAAAATAAATTCTTAATGCTTCATAGGTTTCTGTACTTGTCCAGTAATTTACAAATTCATCATAATTTATTGCATCTACAACTGATTTTGGATTGTAAATATGTCCGATTTTCTTAAATTTATATCCGTCATACCAGCGTTTCATTTCAGAAAAATCAACATCATATTCATCACACAATGATTTTACTTCTCCTTCTGTAAAACCCATAAACTCTGCCAGTTGCCTAGGATTCGTCATGGAAAATTCATTAAATATATTTAAAGCAGAATGTGTACCATACTTTTTAATAGGTAAAATCCCTGTCATGTAAACAAGCTTTACATAATCCCTGCCTTTAAATAATGCTCTTAAAAATTCCAAATACTCTTTTTGGATTTCTGCATTATTTTTTGCTTCTCTGAAAATACAATCCCATTCATCAATTATAAATATAAAACCATTATTTTCACAGCTACTATTTTGATATACATTTTTCAACATCAAAAATAAATTTTGTTCACTGCATTTTATATAGTCACTATATTGTGTTTCTAATTCTCTTATAAGTGAACTTTTTATATAATCAATTAACTTATCCATACCTCCTGCTTCGGCAATCATATTTTGAATTTCCAGAAAAATAACATCATACTTATTTAAATTTTTCTCAAATTCAGGATTTTGTGCAATTTTAAGTTCTTTAAAGATAGACATGGAGTCACAACTTTTATCATAATAGGCAGCAAGCATATTTGCAGCCATAGATTTTCCAAAACGCCTTGGACGGCTCACGCAAATATACTCATTTTCTGTATCCAAAATACTGTTTGTATATGCAATGAGTTCAGATTTATCAACATAAATTCGCGAATTTAAAGCTCTTCTAAATAAATCATTTCCAGCATTTAAATAAAACCCCATAACAAAATCTCCCCTTCTTTAAAAGAGTAACATTATGTACTACTGAAACAAAAGCAACAAAATATGTTTTTACTATTATAACTATTTTTAAACTTACATACAACAGATAATTGTTGAAACAATACATATATTTCTCATTTTAGTTACTTTTCAAACATGCTCTAGAATTTTTTACAAATACTTGCTATTTTGTTAAAAATCCAAATATTACAACCTCTGCATCCAGCTTCTTTTATTAAACAGCACAAAGGATATAAATAATCTTACCCCTTCCTCCATTGAAAGAATAAAATATACCCATTCGATAGGAAGCTTCAGTAAAAATGCTGTAAAAAATGCCAGTGGTACACCAAATATCCATGTTCCTATTATATCAATCACCATGATATATTTTGTTTTTCCACCGCTTCTCAAAATCCCGCCTCCCAAAATCATATTTTGCACCTTAACAGGAGAAACTACTGCAAATGCAATAAGAATTCTTCCTGTCATGAGCCGCACATCCTGTGTAACATTAAACATTTGTACATAATATGACTGAAATAAAAGCAATAGTAATGAAAGTATAGCAGAGCCTACAAAACCCGTTTTTAAAAGTTTCTGTGCAGAAGTAAATGCCTTTTCATTTTCTCCCTCTCCCAATGCTCTTCCTACCATGATTCCTGCTGCCTGTGACACTCCACTTAGCGCGCCAATCACAAGTGACACCACAGGATTAATAAGTGTCATTGCAGCGCAGGCTTTTGTGCCTATATGCCCATAAACATAAGCATATATATTTTCTCCAAGTATCCACAAAAATTCACAGATAAACATTGGAATAAGTATATTCATATAGTTTTTTAACTCACTCTTTTTCTTGTATAATCCAAAAATAAGCTTATTTTTACTATGGCAGCGTATTAAATAAGCCAAAAGAGTTACAGCACACCCTGATATCTGTGCAATAACAGAAGCCCATGCAGCTCCACTAACTCCCATTCTTTCAAATCCAAACTTTCCAAATATCAGCACATAATTCAACCCTGTGTTTAAAACTGCTGCACATATCCCCGCATAAAGAGGTATTATTGCAGCCCCTGCACATCTTAAATATGCCGAATATAAACTTGTAATTGCCATTGGCAGAAAACTTATTGCATATATTCTTAAATATGAGGCAGCTTCTACAATGGTTTCTCTATCTTGTGAATAAACTGCCATAATCTTATCAGGTATTGCAAAACCAGCAATCATAAAACCTACAGTTAAAATAAGAACCAAAAACATATTAGAATAAAATCCTTTGCCCGCTTCTTTTATATCTTTCTTTCCCACAGCCTGTGCAATAATAATTCCTGCTACAGCAGAAATTGCCTGTACCATTACAGTAAGCAATGAAATAAACTTTCCACTTAGCCCAATAGCAGCTATGCTTACACTTCCAAGCTGCCCTGTCATAATCTGGTCTACTACACTAAAAGACGACTGCAAAAGACACTGAAGAGTAACAGGCAGAGCAAGCTTGTATAAATCCATTACAAATTCCTTATTATCTTCCTTTAAAATTGCATTTTCTTTTTTCATAATTAACCCCAGCTTTCTCTCACATTCTAAGACATGCTGACTGCTCATACAAAATAATCATAAAGAGCTTATAATACAAGTCTTGTTAAACAACAGACTGTTTTGGCACTATAGCTGTACTGTTTCGTACTATTAACTTCAACAGTTGCTGTGCTAAGTCCCAGTTCTTCTGCAATATCACATATTCTTACTTATTTTTTTTAAGAAAATTAACCCCAAAATCAATAAAACAGGAAAAATTACTGCACAAAAAATACCTTTTCTTAAATCATTTCCAAGTGTACTTGAAATCATTCCCACATAAGTAGGTCCACTAGAGCAGCCAATATCTCCTCCTAATGCAAGAAGCGCAAAAAGAGCTGTTCCTCCTCTTGGTATAGAAACAGAAGCAAGTGAAAAAGTTCCCGGCCACATGATTCCTACGGAAAATCCACATATTCCACAGCCAATCAATCCCAAAGCAGGTATATCAGTTGGCATAGAAATCATAAAATATGATAAAAGACAAAGAAGTCCGCTTCCGAAAACAAATTTTTCAAGAGGAAGCTTTTCTCCATATTTTCCATAAATTGCACGAGAAGCTCCCATCATAACTGCAAATAGCATTGGTCCTGCCAAATCACCAATTGTCTTACTAACTCCCAGCCCCTGTTCAGCAAATGTGGATGCCCACTGGCTGACAGCCTGCTCACATGCTCCTGAACAAATCATCATAAGCATAAAAATCCAAAATAGTTTTGTCTTTAGAAGAGTTACAAGAGACATACTCTCCTCGCCATTTTTAATTAAACTTTTAATTGGCACTTTTGTAAATACAACCATATTTAAAATAGGCACAAGTGCCCAGATTACAGCAAGAACTTTCCAATTTGAAATTCCAAATAGTGCAAAAAACGCCGTTGAAATCAACACAACACCCACATGTCCCCAACAGTAAAAAGAATGCAGCATACTCATTGCCTTCTCTTTATTTGGAGTTGGACACGCCTCCATAATAGGACTTACAATAACCTCCAACAGTCCTCCACCGACTGCATAAAATATAACTGCAATCAGTATTCCTATAAATGAATCTGATAAAATATCCGGCAGCAATGCAAGCATAATTAGCCCGACTGCTGCTATTGCATGTGCAATCACCGCTGATACCCGATACCCGATTTTATCCACAAAAGTAACAGAAAGCAAATCAACACATAATTGAATACCAAAATTTACAGTAACCAAAAAAGTAATTTTTGATAAAGGTATTCCATATGTATTATGAAATGTAAGAAACAAAAGGGGCACAAAATTATTTACAATAGCCTGCACAATATATCCAGTAAAACAGGCATAAACTGTCTGCTGATATTTCCTGTCCATAATGTATATCATCCTTCTCTATATTTTTCTTTATTTTAAACACAAATTTCTGATTAATCAATGGTTAATCGCATAACCCTACACAAAAATATTATGAAATTTTTGTTGAATTTTGCCATTGATTCTCCAAAACTTGCTTACATGTGGGCAAATCATCTAGTGTATTGACACATTTATATTTAACATAACTGCCATATACGCAATATATCAAGAATAATAA
>CAMWXG010000119.1 GCA_947178155.1 uncultured Lachnoclostridium sp. | reverse complement strand
AATAAGCAGTACTGAAAACACTGAATACACACATTTTGTCAAAATCATGCCAAATGGCGCTGCAAAACTCGTACTTTTGGCAAAAATCATGACAAAAATCCTCGAATTTGGCGTGGGTTGAAAAGTAACAACACAGGTTTCTTTGAACTTTTCTACTGATAAATTATTCACATATAAAAACTTAAAAAAATAGCATCTTCAACTTTCTAAAGTATACAATGCTATTTTTCTAATATTTCTTTTATTGCTCCTTTTCAACTCTTTCACATATCTGTTTGTCAATATCTGCTATTGCCTCCATTGAAGAAGTCATAAGCTTTGCCCGTTCTCTTGCCAATATTGATTTTTCTTCATAATATTTCCTATCATTTTTATATTTTAATATCTCATCTACCATCTCTGCATAATCTTCTACAGCAAAATCTTCTCCGCCTGCTGTATAGACATCACCAGTCCTAAGATATACTCCTGGCTTTCCCTTTTCAAATGCTTCTATTACAGAAAATCCACCTCCAAGCCTTGCAGGATTAATATATAAATCACATATTTCCATAAGTGCCAGTATTTCATCACAATAGCCTATGAATGAAGAATTACATGATACTATATCATATTGCTTCATTAGTTCATCATAATTTTCAAATTTTCCTGCAAATACTACATAGCAGCCTTTTTTACATACACTTGTAAGCATTTCCATAAAATCAGGCATAATTTCAAATTGAAGTCTAATGCCTACAACTACAAGAATAAACCTATCCTCTGGAAGCTGCATCTCTGCTCTTGTAAATTTCCTAGTCTGAGGTCTTAATTCAAATGTAAATCTGCTTTCAATAATATCAATTTCACTATATCGTCTTACTTCTTCTTCACTCAACTTCCTCCCTAAAATCCTCATTTTATTCATCGTATGGGGCAATGTTGAAAATGCAAGAGACATACATGCACATGATATTATATTTCCACATAAATCAGCAAGCATACTGCCTGTACCTATTGACAATATATAATATGGATTAAACTGATTTATAATCTTTTCTAATGCTTTAAACCGAAGAGTGATTGAAAGTTCGGAAGGAAGTTGTATAAAAGAAATATTCACATCACCAAATTTAAAATTATCAATTTCGTTATATTCCTTAAGCACCCTTCCATACCCTGCATTATACAAAGGCATATATTCACTCATAAGATACTGTTCTGTAGTATTTACAAGAAGCACTTCTTTGCCAAGTTTACTAAGTGCCTTACAGCGCTCGATTACAGTTCTTGTAGGTGCATGTGTGTTATCAAGAAATTGAATAGCAGATACAAGTACCCTATCCTTATTTCTTCTTTCTTTCTTAAGTCTAACCGCTTTATCACAAAGTTCTTTTTTATATCCATTGTATGATTTTTCATATAATTTATCTAAAAGAGAATGTGTTTCTTCATCTAATACTGCAAGACTTTTTAATGATATTCTTTTAAACTGGTTCCATACAAAATACATATTTCCATTTGTAGCATTTCCATTAATAATAAGCTGCAAATATTTATTAGCATGTACTGAGTTTCCGGAAAAAGCCATAAGTATTGAATATAATGTAAGCTTATACAAAAAATACTTACTATCTAAATCTTTATAATTGTATCTATTATTGGTACAATTATAATCTATCTCATATAGAAGAATCTCGCAGAAGTGACACCATAAAGCAGATTTTTTTTCATCATTTTTTATGTTTAAATCTGTTAAATCATATAAAAACACAACCATACTTTGCATATCATCACTATTCTTTAGTTCTGCAAGCCTTTTCATAAATGATGCATTAAGTTTACTTGGCTGTACCATTATTTCATACTCTATTAGTTCTGCAGTTTCAAGTCCTTCACTAAAATCTTTTTTTGTTCTACTAAATTTCTCATCAAAATTGTTTCCTGTTTGCTCTTCAATATATATTATCTGTTCAAACAGGCTTGCACACAGCTTTTTTGCTATATCAAAAAGTGATTTTACATCTGTTACAAGCCAAATTTTCCCTTCTGTATGTATATATTCATTTACAAGTTCTCCCAAACAGAAATATAAACTACCTTCACAGCTTTCTACAATAGATGAATATATGTGTATCACACTATCACTATCATGCAAGTTTATAAATTCATTTAATTCCTCACTCTGCTCTTCTACAAAACAATATATTGTCTGCATTTTTGTTATTCTACCAATACCTTTCTTCAATCCTTTGACGTATTTTATTGTCTATATCAGCAATCGCTTCCAGCGATGAAGTCATAAGCTTTGCACGCTCTTTTGCCATTTTAGATTTTTGTTCATAATACTTTTTATCCTGCTTATATTTTAAAATTTCTTCAACCATATAAGCATAATCATCTACAGCAAAATCTTCCCCGCCTGCTGTATAGACATCACCATTCTTAAGATATACACCTGGTTTTCCTTTTTCAAATGCCTCTATTATCGAAAATCCTCCGCCAAGCCTTGCAGGATTAACATATAAATCACATATTTCCATAAGTGCCAGAATCTCATCACAATAACCTATAAATAATGAATTATCAGCTACCGTTTCATATTCTTTCATTAAATCATCATAATTTTCAAATTTACCTGCAAACACCACATAGCAACCTTGCTCGCACACTTTTGTAAGCATATCCATAAAATCAGACGTTATCTCAAATTGTAATCTTATTCCTACAACAACAAGTATAAATCTATCATCAGGAAGATTCATCTCTTTTCTTGTAAATGTTTTTGTTTGAGGACTTAACTCAAATGTAAACCTGCTTTCAATGATATCAGTATCATACATACTATATTGATTTATTTCTTCACCGCTTAATCTTCTTCCTAAAATCTGCATCTTATTCATAGTATGTGGCAAAGTTGAAAATGCAAGAGCCATACTCGCACATGGAACTATATTTCCGCACAAATCAGCCAACATACTACCAGTCCCTATTGATAAAATATAATATGGCTTAAATTTATTAATAACTTCTTCCATTATCTTATATCTATAAGACATAGTTGCCATTTTAGGAATTTGCATAAAAAATATACTCTCTTCTCCAACACCAACCTTTCTAACATCATTATAATCATCACAAACTATTCCATATCTAACATTATACAAAGGAACATACCCAACCATAAGATATTGTTCTGTCGTATTTACTAATATAACCTCTTTGCCTAACTTCTTTAATACTTTACAACGTTCTATTACTGTTTTAGTGGGAGCGTGTGAATAATCTAAAAACTGTATTGTACTTACTAATACTACATCCTTATTTCTTTCTTCCTTTGGTATCTTTTTTGAAGTATTTACCAATTCTGATTTAAAGTAATCATATGCTTCTATATATAACCTTTTTAATGCTTTGCCAGTCTTATTATCCATTACTACCATATCTTTTAATGAAAATCCTTTAAATTGATTCCACAAAAAATATTTTTCCTCTGCTGTAACAGATTCATTATTTAATACTTCATTTAAATATGCATTAGTATAACTTACATCCTTTGTAAGAATCATAAGTATAGAATACACTAAAAGTTTATATGCAAAAATATTTTCTGAAATATCCTTTACATCAACTTCATATAAAAGCAATTTGCAATAATGAATCCAAATAGCTTTTAATCTTTCATCACTCTCAATATTTGTATTCTCTAATTTAGCAAAAAATCCTAAAACTAAATTATAATCAGTACTATTTTTTAAATCTAATATTTTCTTCATATATACTGAATTATTTTTATCTGTCTGTATCATTATTTCATATTCTATAAGTTCAGTAGCTTCAAGTCCTTCATTAAAATCCTTTTTTGCACTGCTAAATTCCTCACCAACGTATCCATTTAATTGTTCCCCCACACATACATATATTATCTGCTCAAACAAGCTTGTACATAACTTTTTTGCTATATCAAAAAGTGATTTTACATCTGTTACAAGCCAAATTTTCCCTTCTGTATGTATATATTCATTTACAAGTTCTCCCAAACAGAAATATAAACTACCTTCACAGCTTTCTACAATAGATGAATATATGTGTATCACACTATCACTATCATGCAAGTTTATAAATTCATTTAATTCCTCACTCTGCTCTTCTACAAAACAATATATTGTCTGCATATTCACCCTTTCATTTAATACAATCTGATAACTGTTTTTCTTTCATACCGTGTATTCTTGCACCTTTAGATACATTTATAAGCTCAACATCTTTTTCTTTCTCAATTCTTCGCTCAATCCACCTTCTATATATATCAAGGGTTTTGCTTGTATACACCATGCCACCTCCTACAGCTTCTACCTGACGAAGATTCTTTTTATTCTCTATTTTTCTTCCTAATCCTCCAGCATGTGTATCATCACCTATATATCCCATATCAAGGCCCACACAAATAAGACGTGCACATCTCATCCTCAAAGCCATATCTATTGCAAATGTAGCAACAGAACCACCACTCTTATAGATAGTAAATTGATTGGCTTTCGCATATTCTTCTGCTGGCTCTATATCCTCCTGATATGCTATATATCTCTTTGCCTCGTACTCTGACGCTACATTATGCGCCACTGTTGAAAGATATATAAGAGGTATTCCACATTGCTCTATTCCGCTAATCTGCCATCTGGTTCCTGCTTTTCCGTCAATCATAACAATATAATCTGGTTCTATTCCTGCATCTATAAGTTTTCTTGCTACTTTTCCTACACATACGATGTTTATATTATCTCTGCCATTAAGCATTCTTAATGTCTCAATATCATCATCAAGTGATGGTCCTCCTGCTACAAGCACCATATCTTTTCCTTCAAATTGTGACTTTAAGATATCCACACATTCATCATTAAGCTCTCTATTCTTCTCAAAATTATCAATAAGCATATCACCTAAATTGTCCATAGAATTACAAGCTACCCAATAATTTTCAAGTACCTCTCGCAGTGCATTATTTGCAATAGCTTTAACAGAAGGATACCATACTTTATATGCTATATCTATATTATCTATATCCTCATCAATATATTTTGCATAATCACTGTTTTGTGTACACAGAATAATTTTAACCTTATCATTAGAAAGAAGTCCCCTTAAATCTCTATACATCATACATATTCTTAGCTGCTCTAAATCATTTTCAAGAACTGTTATCTGATTACAGGAAAGATGTCCTGCAAGATATTCAACATGATATCCCATACCAAATCCCATAATAATACACTTGTTAAAACTTTTGTCTGATAGAGTATTACCATATATTACAGCCTCCTGCCATGGATTTAAAACAGAGGACAATCTGACTACTCCATATTGTTTTGTTTCAACAGATAATACCATATCACCTGTAAGTGCCCAACTAAGCATATAGTTTCTGCTGTTGTCTTCCTTTGCCTTAACAAGTGCTTTGTAAAGCTTTTTGTCTGACTGCTCAAGCACTTTCATATTCTCATCCCAATAGACTAATGGCTCTCCGCCTACTGCCTCAACCAGACAATTCTGTATATCATATAAAGCAGGCATAAGATGCTGCTCATATGTGTCGGCAAGAAGCACTTCATCACCACTTTCTGTTGCTTCAAGAAGCAATTTCCATATGGGAAGTAAAAGTTCAACACTGTTATCAAAACATGCTTTTACTGCATTTTCAAAATATCTGTCACCACTGTTTATAACATAAGTAGAATATTGATGCCCTTTTGCATGATTTTGTTTTCTATAATAATATATAGTTTCTGTGACCAACTTAATCATTTCTCTGACTTCTTCTAATAATTTCTGCATAACAATCCTTTTCTCCACCTTTACTAAGCAACTATAAGATGCTCATTTTGCACAAATACTGTTAGTTATTATTAACCTATAAATACTTACACCTTTTTTAACTCCTCAGTTAAAATAGGCCCTAATGCGTCAACACCATCTATTAATGCCTCATATAATGCACATGATATATCCAAAGTCTGCACCATATTCTCATCTGCATCATCTGTAAGTGTATTTATATCCTGCAGTTTTTCTGTAACAGAACTCATTATATAAAGATCAAGTAAACTATATGCAGACATCTTTGGCACACTTTTATTTACTTTACTTATTTTCTTAAGGCACTTCTGTTCCTTTTTATAATCACTTTTTCCTGTATTTATCAGTTTCATCATTTCTTTTGCAGCCTTAAGTCCCTCTGAAGCCTTTCTTCTTATTTCAGCAAATTCTGTACCCAGTTTTAAAATCGCATTGCGCACTTTTACATATTCCTCACCAACAAATGTATATGGCATATTTTCTATATAATCCCTTACACTAAATTCACAAGTACAATATTCATCAATAACCTCTGAAAGCTTCATAACCTTACTGCCTTTTATCAATGCACCACCCTCTGTAGCGTCTATTACTTCTATTTTATCTTTCAGTGTTTTTATTGAAGCCTCAAACCAATCTTTAAATATAAGCCAGTCATATCTTGACTGTACCATTCCACCATCTACACTTTCTACGGCTTTCTGGTCATATGCTTCTCCCGATATATTCTTTACAACACCTCCAGCATGTGTTGCGCCATCACTATATGCCAGGTCCTGTCCTATTAGCACAATTCTTTTAAAATTTAATGCAGCACATATAGAAAATGCACCTGTTGAAACAGAACCTCCACTATTATAATGAGGAAATATACGTTCAAACTTCTGATACAATTCATACATATATACAGAACCTCTAAACCATACTTTACGCCCCGTATGTTGCTCTAAAAAAGCATTCTTAGCTTCAAGAACACAAAATAATGGAATTTCACGACATCTTTCATCTTCAAAATGTGCCATTGACTTTCTTGCGTCAAGTGTAACAATACCATCAAAATTAATATTATGAGCAAGAAGATATTTAACTGCTGTATCAGCTGCGAGTATAAATGCTTTTCCCTCTGCTCTTTTTAACTCATCAATATTCTTGTCAAGAGATGGACCTGCTGATACAACAATTGCCGGTACTTCCTCTGGTATTACATTGTCCAGCTCAACAATATAGTTACTTTCCTTTATAAAATGAATATTTTTTATTACATTCTGTATTGAATCAATAGCCATATATGATTCTGTATTACGGTTCACAACTTGCAGTAATTTTATCTTTTCTACATCATCTATAAAATCTTTATAATCTTCTTGATATATCTTATCATAAGCCGGATGCACACATGTAATCTGCGAGTCTATGTTAACCCAAGTAAAATCAGCATCAAATGTACTATAAAACTCTTCTTCATTAATACCTTTTACAAAAAGATATACTCTCGCATCAGATAAAATTGCTGCCATATCTACGTTCATAAGAGAATATATAAATACTGGTAAATCAGGCTCATAAGCATAAACCCCTGCATCAGGCTGCATTCTGTCTATCATTGCTTTTAAGAAAAATGAACATCCTATCCCAAACATAGCTACAGATATATCCATATTACGAAATTCATATTGATCTGCCCACTTCTCCGCTTCCTGCATTGGACGATAAATACTATTTAATCTGTATTTCTGTCCAGCTTTTGTTATACATAATGTTTTATTGCCATCCTTTGTATCTAAGCCTTCTATATTATCAAATGAATATTCCTTTTCATCCAATATTTTCTTTATTTTTTCATACATAATCGGTCTGTTTTTTTCCATAACAGAAAGATTATTTTCCAAAAAATCCATTATGCCTGTCTCCTCTGAAAATTATATTTAATACTTTCAAATACACTCTAATCCATCCCACCAACTAATTCTTCCATATACTCCATATAATCATATTGTAATATATCAGCTAAAAGCACTTCATCCCCATCCTGTAATGCATTCATAGCTTCTTTTAATATATTGGTAAGTTTATTCTCATCAAGTTCAAACCCTTCATGCTCTGCTTTATACGTAAATAAAATATCTATTGAATTCATCATATTTCCTATTACACTGTCAAATTTTCCTAAAGCCTCTTTTCTCTTCTGCTGATAAAACAAATCTACAACAGCTTCCACTTCTTTTATTGTATTTTCTACAGTTTCTTTTTGCTGACTCATATATCTATTCCCCTCTCAATATATTATTTACATTACATGTGGCATAACTAATTATCACTTTCACACATGCTTGCTCCTACTTCATTAGTACAGACAATATTCTCTTAATATGAAAAATAGAGCTGACCAAAAGATCAACTCATATGTCATATTAACACAATAAATGTATCACTTAGCTGCATCCTATATATATATCGGATATATAAAATTAATATTTAGCTTTTTTTGAATTTTTTATGCATTATGGCAAATATACGTTTTGTTAACTTCAATAAGTTTTTTGGATACATCATAAAAAAAGCTGCTATACTTTAGCAAGAACCAGATCAAGAAGTTGTC
>CAMWXG010000118.1 GCA_947178155.1 uncultured Lachnoclostridium sp. | reverse complement strand
TCTGAATAGTAACCTCCTAGTAACTACTATTCAGAAAAAAACTGTACCTGTCTGACATAGGACAAGTTTTAATGCAGTATAAATTATAAGGGGCTTATGTGATGAGTGAAAAAAAATGTCTTATTTCCTGTGATAATGCAGGACTTGGATATGATAACAAGGCGATTATTGAAAGTTTTAATTTTGATGTGCATGAAGGTGATTATATTTGTGTAGTTGGAGAGAATGGTTCAGGTAAGAGTACATTGATAAAGACCATTCTTGGCTTAATTAAGCCTGTAAGTGGCAAAGTATGGCTGCATGATATTTTAAAAAGCGGTGCGATTGGATATTTACCCCAGCAGACACAGATGCAGAAGAATTTTCCTGCAAGTGTAATGGAAGTTGTGATGTCAGGATTTTTAAATGGCATGAAAGGAAGACCTGTATTTAGAGTGAACGAAAAGAAACGTGCTGTGAAAAATCTTAACCGTATGGAAATTTTTGCACTTAGAAATAAATGTTATGGCGAGCTTTCAGGAGGACAGCAGCAGAGGGTGCTGCTTGCCAGGGCACTTTGTGCTGCTGATGAAATATTGGTGCTTGATGAGCCTGTTACAGGACTTGATCCAATGGCTGCCAAAGCATTGTACAATATTTTAAAGAAACTTAATGATGAGGGAGTAACTATTATAATGGTAACACATGATATAAAAAGTATGGTTGCAATGGCTGATAAAATTCTCCATATTAGTGAAGGGGAATATTTTTATGGAACTGTAAAGGAATATTTAAAATCTGATTATTCAAAAATTTTTTCAGAAAAAAATCTTTAACAGAAAAGAGAGAGGTAAGAGGATTTTTATGGAAATGATAATAGAAATGATGTCTTATTCTTTTATGGTGCGCGCATTTATAGTAGGGATTCTTGTTTCAGTCTGTGCTGCACTTTTAGGGGTAAGTCTTGTATTAAAACAATATTCAATGATTGGTGATGGACTTTCACATGTTTCTTATGGGGCATTGTCAATAGCTGTTGCATGTGGCGTTGCACCGCTGAAACTTTCAATACCAATAGTGGTTATTGCAGCTTTTGTACTTTTGCGAATGAATGAAAATGGTGCTATGAAATCCGATGCGGCAATAGCGGCAATGTCAGCTTCGGCGCTTGCAATAGGAGTAACTGTAACTGCGCTTACAACAGGTATGACTACAGATGTATGTAGTTATATGTTTGGCAGCATACTTGCAATGTCTGGTGAAGATGTTGTGCTTAGTGTTATTTTGTCAATAGTAGTTCTTTTAATGTATATATTTTGTTATCATTATATATTTGCTGTTACATTTGATGAAAGTTTTGCACGTGCAACAGGTGTAAAAGTGTCTTTTTTTAATACAATGCTGTCTGTTCTTACAGCAGTTACTATAGTTCTTGGTATGCAGATGATGGGGGCAATGTTAATATCAAGTCTTATAATATTTCCGGCACTTTCATCAATGCGGCTGTTTAAAAGTTTTAAAGGAGTTATAATATCATCAGGAATACTTGCTGCAGTTTGTTTTTGTATTGGAATGATAGTTTCATATAATTACTCTACTCCGGCAGGTGCAAGTGTAGTGCTTGTAAATATGTGTATGTTTATATTGTTTTTGATAATTCAGAAGGTAAAAGTTTTGAAATAATTTAGTCATTTGTTTATTAAAATTATGGGCTTGTAATCTTTTTCATTTTGTTTTATTATGTAATTCATGGGTAATAATATTTATTATTAATTTCTTAAGTAATGGAGATGATTATGAAAGATAGAATTGCATATGTTGATGCCGCAAAAGGATTGAGCATATTAATGATTGCTCTTGGGCATATTACAAAACTTGGTAATCCGGTTGATTGTTGGATGGCATCTTTTAAGGTGGCAATATTTTATATTATTTCAGGTTTTTTAATGGCTTATACTGGTTCTGTAAAGAAAAGAAATTTTTCACAGTTTTCATGCAGAATTTTAAAAACTTTGGCTTTACCATATTTGTCTTTTAGTATTATTGGTATTCTATTTAAAGCAGGGTGTGTCTATCTTAAGCATAAGCCGTCGGACAAAGTGTGGGATGTATTTCTTGAGTATTTTTATGACAGTATTTTTTTAAAGGGAGTTAACTCCATGTGGTTTATTCCTACTTTGTTTATAGGTGAGATAATATTTTTCTTACTTATCAGGAGCCATATTGTTGTTAAAGTTGTATATGGTATTGCAGGATTGTTTGCTATAAAGTTCTCATATATATGTATTGGTTTTATTGAGGACACTGGTATATTTACTGTTGGCTCTGATGCGTTTGACAATGTTGTCAGACTTGTAAATGCAGTATGTAAAGGTATTTCTGCTGCATGGTTTATCGGTGCAGGTTATATTATATATATATATTACAAAAAGTTTACCAATATTAATATAAAGCTTGCAGTTGGCTTATTGCTTTCGATTGTTAATTTAGTACTATCACAAATTAATAAAGGGGTTGATTTCAACCAGATGAAAGAAGGCAATTATCCGATTATGTTTTATATATGCGGGATAATTGGTTCGCTTGGTGCAATACTTATACTGGACTTTATTACATCATATGTGCGTCTTGGATTTCTTGATTATTGGGGACGTAATTCACTTATTGTGATGTGTACTCATACAGTGCTTGGAATGAGGACTGTTGCATATGAGGGCTGGAAAAAAGTTGCATTTATTCCAAAGACTGCAGGAGTTGAGTATATATGCGAATGTCTTGTAGTATTAGCAATACTTTTGCTGATTGAGTACAGTATAGTTGAGATAGTAAACAGCAGGTTTTATTTTTTAATTGGGAAAGAAAAAAAGAGTTACCAACATACTTAGAAAAATGCAAAATCAGCATTTTTCTAAAACGAATTTTGTTCGTTTTATTTTTTATGGCGCTTTTAGCGGAATAACTGGAAATGTAAGTACAGAATAACTGACGAGGAAGGGGATTAATAATGGAGGAATTATATTCAGAAACATATTTAAAGGCAAAACCATCGCCAAAAAGGTGTATGGCACGATTAGGACTGATTTTTTTATGCATATTTTTATTGATGCTTAATTTATTTGTGTTTCATGACATGCTTGTGCTTATGATTGTAATTATTGCAGATGGATTAATAATTTATTTTCTGCCAAGCAAAAATATAGCATATGAGTATGTATTTGTAGATGGACAGATAGATTTTGACTGTATTATAGGTGGTAATAAGCGCAAACAGAAAAGACGGACAGATATGGAAAAAATTGAGTTAGTTGCTCCAGAGGGTTCACCTTCACTTAATCAGTATAGCAATGCGGCATTGCTTGACTTTTCTTCTGGTAATAAAGATGACAAACATTTTATAGCTGTTTCACGTTCTGACAGTGGAATTGAGAGAATAAAGTTTACACCTGATGAGAAGTTGATTAACAACATGAAATTTAAGGGAAGAAGTAAAATTGAGTGTTGACAACAGAAACTATCATAGTGTATACTATAGCACAATATATTTATAAATGCTCTTTTTATTATGAGTGAAGTTTTATTATAACACGCAGGTTAACATTATTTATCCTGCGTGTTTAATACATATAAAAATATAAAATACATAAGGAGGATAATAAAAAAATGGGCAGGATTATTGGTGAGGGAATTACTTTTGATGATGTGCTGCTTGTACCACAGTATTCAGAGGTTATTCCTAATGAGGTTTCGCTGGCAACTAATTTAACACAGACAATTAAGCTCAATATTCCTATGATGAGCGCAGGTATGGACACTGTTACAGAATATCGTATGGCTATTGCAATGGCAAGGCAGGGAGGCATTGGCATTATACACAAAAATATGTCAGTTGAAGCACAGGCAGATGAAGTTGATAAGGTTAAACGTTCAGAAAATGGTGTTATTTCAGATCCTTTTTATCTGTCGCCTGAGCATACTCTTGAGGACGCCAATAATCTTATGGCAAAGTTTAGAATATCAGGGGTTCCTATTACAGAGGGCAAAAAACTTGTTGGTATTATTACAAATCGTGATTTAAAGTTTGAAACTGATTTTACAAAGCAGATTAAAGAGTCAATGACATCAGAGGGACTAATTACCGCGCAGGAGGGAATCACTCTTGATGAAGCCAAGGAGATTTTGGCAAAGTCACGTAAGGAGAAGCTTCCTATAGTTGACAGTGAGGGAAATCTTACAGGACTTATTACAATTAAGGATATTGAAAAGCAGATTAAATATCCTCTTGCGGCAAAGGATTCACAGGGCAGACTTTTATGTGGTGCTGCTGTAGGGGTAACTGCGAATATAATTGAGCGTGTTGATGCACTTGTGGCAAAGCATGTTGACTGTATAGTTGTTGATACAGCACATGGACATAGTGGTAATGTGCTTAAAGTGATAAAAATGGTGCGTGATGCTTACCCTGATTTGCAGATTATTGCAGGTAATGTTGCAACAGCAGAGGCAACAGAGGCTCTTATAGAAGCTGGTGTGAATTGTGTAAAAGTTGGTATAGGACCAGGTTCAATATGTACAACACGTGTAGTAGCAGGTATTGGTGTACCACAGATTACAGCTATTATGGATTGTTATGAAGCTGCTAAAAAGCATAATATACCAATAATTGCGGATGGAGGTATTAAGTATTCCGGCGATATGACAAAGGCAATTGCGGCAGGTGCAAGTGTATGTATGATGGGAAGTATCTTTGCTGGCTGTGACGAAAGTCCTGGAACATTTGAGCTTTATCAGGGACGTAAATATAAGGTATATAGAGGAATGGGTTCTATAGCCGCAATGGAAAATGGCAGTAAAGACCGATATTTCCAGACTGGAGCAAAGAAACTTGTTCCGGAAGGTGTGGAAGGAAGAGTGGCTTATAAGGGAACTGTTGAAGACACAGTATTCCAGCTTATGGGAGGTTTGCGTTCAGGAATGGGTTATTGTGGTGCACCTGATATTAAGACACTACGTGAAACAGGTAAATTTGTAAAGATTTCAGCAGCTGCACTTAAGGAAAGTCATCCACACGATATTCATATTACGAAAGAAGCTCCTAACTATAGTGTAGGAGATAATTAGTATAATAAAATAACTATTAAAATAGGATATTAATATTAAAATAAGACAATGAAAAAATTAACAAATGCTAAAAAACGTAAAATACGCAGAGCTGCAGTTATGATAATGGCATCGGCAGTGGTAGCGCTGGCTGTCTTAAGTGTGATAATAAATATTATTACATCAGTATATAATACGGATGTCAAAGAAGATAAAAGCGGATTTGATTATTCCAAGTATGCGGCATCAAGGCCTCATATAAAAAAGATGCTTTTGACTGAAAATATTAATTCAAGGCCAGGGACTGAGATTTCAAATATAAATGGAATAGTAGTACATTATACTGCTAATCCGGGAACGGATGCAGAAGCAAACAGAAATTATTTTGAGAGCAGAAAAGATGAAGAGGACAGCATTGAAAATAAGGTAAGTAGTCATTTTATTATAGGGCTTGATGGTACGATTGTGCAATGTATTCCTCTAAATGAGATGGCATACGCATCTAAAGATAGAAATGTTGATACAATATCTATTGAGTGTTGTCATCCCGATGATACAGGAAAGTTTTCGGATGCAACATATACTGCGCTTGTACAACTTTCAGGCTGGCTTTGCGGCAAATTTGAAATTGATAAGAATTCAATAATACGTCACTATGATGTGACAGGAAAAATGTGTCCGCTTTATTATGTGGAAAATGAGGATGCATGGAATAAACTTAGAGATGATATTTGGCAATACTTTTTAAGCTGTGAAAAAGATTTGGGTGAGTAAGTAACAACGTTTTTAGTTAGGTTCTAATATAATATAAAAACAGGAAGAATTGCATAAATTTTTCCTGTTTTTTTATGCAGTTTTATTATTGATGTGATTTTGTAATCATAATATAATTTATCAATACGATAGTAATACTACATATAAAAAGATATTTATTGGGGAAACTTATTTAAGCACACTTTCAAACATGCCATATATGGCGGCATGAGTAAATGTATAAGAAGAATGCCTGTTTTGGCATTCTTCCAGTGTGAGTGAGCTTATGCGAACCTACTCACGCTTGTTAAAGAAAGGAAGGTGCTTATGATTAAGAAGATAGGTTTAAAGTATTGCAACTGTTGTGAGAGGTTTGGTTTTTTCTGTATGCTCAGATGTATTTTTAATATTATGAGCCAATACAGATATACGGTTATAATAGCCTTTGCAGTTATAATTGGAGGCGTTTTTTCAGAAAAATATGCCAGCGCTGCCTACGTAGGTGATGATAAGTCTATAGGAGTTTCATTTGTAGACAACGTTGGTGGTGAGAGCAATGTCGGCGTGAAGATATCAAAGAATGGCAGTACATTATATTATGCGCTTGACACATGGAAAAAGATTGACAGCAATAGCTGGCAGTATGCAGGAAGCAATGTAGATGGTAATATAATAAATGCAGGGGAGTACAGAGGGCGTCCTGTATTTATGCCTGGAACTTTAGGTGCACGATTTGCAATAGATATGGATTATCTTGTAGATAATGTCCCTATAAATGGAAGCATAGTGCTTAAGAAATATGTATATGGCAGATGTGTATATGAAGATGAGGAATTTACATATAATCCAGATGATAAATATGCAATAGATGCTTCAGAGTCAATTCTTAAGGCGGTTAAGGCCGTTAATGAGGGCGGAAGCATTGATAATCTTAACGGAAGTGTACTTACGCTTGTTTCAACAAGCTATGGATATGATGGTGTGTCATATATTTATGATATATATGATGCAGCTGCAATTAACTTTGGTGGTGATATTAATGTTGATACATCAGACTGTTATGTAAAAACAAGCGGATATGCCTATTATGGTAAACAAGGTGAGTATACGATAAAAAGTTTTCCAAAGATAGAGCATATAGAGATATCTGGTAGTACATGTACTTTTGAGGGCTGGTATACAATGCCCAAGGGCGGCAATAAGATACATATAGGTGATGCCATAGACTTAGGCACTACTATATATCCACGCTGGGATATATTGCGTAATCCATATGAAGTAAAATGTGTGGATATTTTAGGTGATAGTCCAGAAGGAGAGATTTTAAAGACTGTTTCATGGGAAGAATTGTATGGAAACCATGTAAGTGGTGCAGATATTGGGGCGGATAGTACAGCAGGTGTATATTATAAAGGTCTTTGCTATACAGGCTGCACAGAGGCTTATGTTGAAGAGGAATGTACTATTTACAGATATTTCAGACCTGTAATATATGATATAGTATTTAATGGAAATGGTGAAACAAGTGGAGAAATGCCTGCTATAGAAGGATGCATATATGGCAGTACAAATATTCTCTCTCCCAACACATATGAAAAAGAAGTTGTATTTACACTTGATTTAAATGCAAAAGATGCTATATGTACAGAAAAAAGTATAACGGTGCCATATAAATTTGCAGGCTGGTCTGATACAGTAAGTGGAAGTGCAATATATTCAGACGGTCAAAGCGTTACTAAGATATGTGAAGAGGATGGTGTTAAAAATTTGTATGCTGTGTGGGAAGCTGATACGGTACATATAGATGCAGTTCCTGAAAGAGAAGGGTATTATTTTTATGACTGGTCTTTAAAAAAGGACACAGATGGAAGTATTGGTGACGTGTTTTTTCCTATTTCAGGAGAAAGTAATATAACATTATATGCTGTATGGAAACCATTAGAGACATATTATAGTGTTGAGTGTTATATAAAGGATAGAACTGGTAATTATGTACTTGATAATACATATAAATTTTTTTCATATACAGGATATGAAATTGATTGTCAAGAAGAGCAGTATTTAAATAATCAGTATGATGGCTATATTTTAGATGAAGAAAACAGCATTCGCAAGGGTGTGGTAAAATATGATGGGAGTCTTGTACTCAAATATTACTACAAAGAAAAAGAAGTAGATGGTGGTACAAGCGGCGGAAATGGCGGAAACGGAAGCAGCAATGGCGGAAGTGGAAACAGTGGTGGAAGTGGAAACAGTGGTGGAGGCGGAAGCAGCAGTGGCGGAAGTGGAAACAGTGGTGGAGGCGGAAGCAGTGGTGGAAGTGATGCAGGAAGCGATGGTGATGATATTTTAAATTTAGGCAGTAATAATTTAGATAGTAAAAGAGATAAAAACTCATTAAAAAATAATCAAAAGAACAATGGTTTAAGTGGAAGTTCTGCATATGTTAAATTAGGCAGTATTTATAGCAGTTCAGGGATTGATTATAAAATATTGAAGAATAGTAAAAAGTTACATACTGCTATGGTATTGAAGGTTAAAAAATCAAAGAAAGAGGTTTTGATTCCGGATTATATAAAGATAAATGGATATAAATATAAAGTTATAA
>CAMWXG010000117.1 GCA_947178155.1 uncultured Lachnoclostridium sp. | reverse complement strand
TCTCAAAAAAGCATACTCACCAAAAGATAAGGTAATTAAATTGGATTATACTAGTTTACAGACTATCAAATTAATCATTATACGGTTATTTTATCATTTTTACCATAATAAGTAAACCTTTACCCTATAACATTTTAACTTTCTTCACTAAAAAACACAGTACATCTATAACCACCGTGCCAGCAAATGGTTCTTGAGCTATAATACTCATCATAAGCAGGAGTTTTAACCTTTACTCTATTTTACCTATTCCCTCCACAATATGTCTTGATTTCCATGATTTTAATATTCTCAAAGAAAGTATGACGCAGATAAATAATGTTCCAAAAGCCGCAATCACAAAAGCTGCATAATTGTAATGGAAAGTATGACCAAAAGCCTTCATGCTTGATATCATGTACAAATACCGCAGTACAGGCTGTGTTAATATAAAAGCAATAATAATTCCGATTGTTCCTAAAATCATATTTTCAAATAACATCATTTTTTTCGTCATAGCTATGCTCATTCCAATTGCCCGAAGCATACATATTTCTTTTGTTCTTGTCTGCATACGGTATTTCAGATTATTAATCATATTAATCATTACCAGCGCAAATACAACAATCAAAATTCCATATACATAAATCATTTGTTTATGATAAAACATTTCATTTTGTTCAATTTCTGAAATCATACTGCGTGTTGAAACATCTTTGTTTTGATTACAAATCTGAATCAACTGCTGTTCCAGTTCCATTTGCTGAGTCAAAGACAATCCTTTTTTTCCATCTACATAAACACACTGATAACAGCCCTCTGGCGCAATTTTTTGTATCTTATCATCATCTGTAATCAGTAAAGGATATTCTGTCATGTTATAATCCCGCATATATGTAAATGATACTATTGCTACAATTTTATATGTTTTATATGCATATGCATCATTAGAATCCTCAAACGCCTCATACTCATATGTATCTGTGTTAAAATCTGTGCGATACTTTATCTTCACCGTATCTCCTGCTTTGTAATCCATCAAAGGTGTTCCCTCTCTGTAAGAACCAGGATACTTATTTTCTTTTGTATCATCCGTTCTATACACCGACATAATAACTTCATCTTCACCAATATTCTCTGGATCAAAATTTCCTGAAATAACATGCTTTTTAAGTGATTCAAGTGCTTCTTTATTATATCCATACAAAACAGATTTATAAACCTGCTCCTTTCCATCATATCCCGAAGCCGTATATCCATATATTTCATTCAACCTTCTATTCAAATCCTCATAATAACTGTCATTACGTGCTACATTGTCTTCATCAATTATACGAATGGGAACTCCTGCCGCAGTTTTAACTGACGTTATATTTGAGTTATTTTTAATATCATTCACCGTCTTTCTTGATATTCCATGTATGGCACTATCAAAATATTGTGTAGTTACAGCATATTGCCCATTTAAATACCACATTTCCCTTGTATCTTCACGATATATTTTCAAAGTCTGTGCTCTGTAAATAAGTCCGGTAAATAGCGTAATTCCCAAACATATAGTAAAAACAACCAGAATACTCGTTTTCATATCTCTTAAAATATATTTGCATCCCATTTGAAAAAGTGTTATAAACTTTCCTCCTGATTTCTTCAATACAAAAAAACTTCTTCGCTCCTTTTTTCTTTGACAACTACCTGATATCGTTTCAATAACAGATGTCCGAGTCATCTGTTTTCCCACCATATACCCAACAAAACCAACCAGAAAAGCCACAATTATAATACAAATAGAAATCTGCCACACAGGTACTATAATATGAAATTTTACCTTCTCATTGTACAGATAAATTTCCCTGTCCCCGTCACCTGAAATTGTCATTATAAAATAAGAAATCAATAATCCTATTCCTATTCCAACAGGTACACTCACCCCATATATCTTATATAATTCCAGCAATATCATTTTTTTCAGCTGTCTTTTCTTCATGCCAATCGCCCTTAAAATACCATATTGATTGCTCCTTGTTATAGATGCAATCCGATAAACACCATAAAATACAACCATACATACAATTAAAATCACTATTACTATTTTGGCATCTGTCTGATATAATTCTTTAAAATCTTCCTTTGCCGGACACTCTTTAATTTGCTTTTTATTGACACCAAGTCTGGTCTGTAAAATATCTACCCCTTCATCATAATCTATATTTGCCTTAAATTTTATATAAGCTATATAACCTTCTTTAACTTTCTCTTCAATAGGTGTATACAATTGCAAAACACCACTTCTTTTATTAGCGAACATATCAGACAATATACCTGTCAGCTTAAATTCTTCTATTTCTCCTGTCTCATAATTTTCCATTGTAAATATGATACCTATGACAGGCTCAATTCCCAGATTAAGCAGCATCCATTTTTCTGCCGCCACCTCGCCTTTGTGCTTTGGCAGCCTTCCATTAATTATCGTTGCCATCATAGTAATCGATGCAGCATCACCTTTCATAATGTGTATACTCTGATTATTGCGCTTATACGCAAAATATCCTTCCTGCTCCACAGCTATCTTTTGAAGCATATTATCTTCTTTTAACTGTTTAACCTGTTTCCCTGATAAATCAGCGATATAACAATCTGAAGGTGTAAATTCTGTTTTTGATTGTATGTTTTCAATTCGGTGATTTGTATGAAGCATAACAAGCATTGCAGTAAGCAGCATAAATGTCAAAACAAAACTTAAAAAAATAGCTGTTGTATTCTTTTTATAGCTTATTATAAATCTATTATGAAGTTTAATCTTTTCATTATTTTTGTTATACATTTTCTCACCTTTCTTTCACAATCTTTCCATCTTCTATTCTAAGAATCCTGTCTGCAAGCTGTGCAATCTCTTCATTATGTGTAATCATAATAATTGTTTGATGATATCTCTCCCCTGTAACCTTAAGCAGTCCCAAAACATCCTGGCTTGTTTTAGAATCCAAATTTCCAGTTGGCTCATCAGCCAAAATGATAGCTGGTTTTGTCACCAATGCTCTGGCAATCGCCACTCTCTGCTGCTGACCTCCTGAAAGTTTACCAGGAATACTATGTAGTTTTTTATCAAGTCCAAGCATCTGCGACAACTCATTAATATACTCTTCATCTACCTTTTTACCATCTAATTTAAGTGGCAATATAATATTTTCCCATACATTCAACATAGGAATCAAATTGTACTGTTGAAATATAAAACCAATTTTTCTACGTCGAAAAACTGTCAACTCATCATCAGACAATTCTTGAATTTTCTTGTTATCCACAATAATCTCTCCACTAGTTGGAACATCCAATCCTCCAATCATATTTAAAAATGTAGACTTTCCGCTTCCAGATGAACCAACAATAGCAACAAATTCTCCTTTCTCTGCTGCCATACTGATTCCATCAAGTGCACAAACAGTTGTTTCCTTCTCTCCATAAACTTTCCTTAATTCTTTTGTTTCCAATATTTTCATCAAATAATACCTCCAAAACAAATAGTCTGTATTTTTATATACAGACTATATCACATCAATATCTCAAACCCGTTTCCAAAATATCTCAATTTTGTGACATTTACACTTTGGGCAAAAAAATTGAAAACACACTCCCCTCGCTGGCTTTAGATTTAAGTTTTATATAACCACTTTGCGCTTTCATCACTTCCCTTGCAAGATAAAGCCCAAGCCCTATCCCTTGCTTACTGCTTACTGTGTGAGAGCGATAAAATCTTGTGAAAATATTGGCCTGTTCCATTTCTTCAATTCCTATCCCATTATCCTTTACATCAATACGAACAAAAAACGTATATGAAACAACATTAATGACCACTTCACCTCCGCGTTGTGTATACTTTATTGCATTATCTACAATATTCGCAACTGCTTCTATGGTCCATTTTAAATCAAATAAAGCCATTTCATCTGCATGACTCACTGTAAACTTAATATTTTTCTGGTCAGCTTTTGCCATAAACTGTTTCCGTATTGCAGTCAATATATGACAAATGTTTTGTTTCTGCACATCTACATGAATAATACCCGTTTCCAAACGTGATAATTTCACTAAAGATTCTACTAAAAAATCAAGTTCTTCTGCCTCTTCACGAATCGCCGTTACCTCTTCACAAATTGCAGCTATCTCATCCTTTGCCTCCAAACCACAGCAATCTTTATGTGAAGCCATACCTTCTTCAATTAACTGAGAATATAACATAATATTAGCAATAGGAAGCACTGTTTGATGAGATATATCTGAAATCAACCCCTGTATCTGTTCCTTTTCTTCTAAAAGATTTCTATATGCTACATGATTATCACACAGATACCTCCACATACTGTTTTCTATTGCTGACATTTTCGACTCATCCAAATGCTCATCTTGAAACTTTCCTCCAATCGCATCATCTAACATTTTTTGAATACGTTCAAGCAAACGATTTTCTCTTCTGGTAAAATATAATATACAAAAAATACATACCACAAAAAATATTCCTGCCACAGTCAAAGATATCACAACAATAGTATTTTGTTCCATATACCAGCACCGTCTTTCACTATAATCATTATTATTTTAATCATAACACTAGAACAAATTATATTTTCTGAAGTGCACTATGTCCTGTTAATGCCTTTACTATCCGCCAGCCTTCAAGATTACGTTTCAAATTCTTTTCTATTGGCAAAAATCCCAAATCCATATATACTTTACATGCGAGCCAGGTATTAGTCTGTGTTGGAATCTTTGCATGTACATAACCCAATTTATTCATTATCTGAAGTACATGAGTTATTAAAGGTTTTGAAAGCCCCCTACCCTGATATTCACGTCTCACTGCCACCCAATGAAGCCAGCCGGCATTTGATGTATCTCGTCCATAAATATTATAAAATGCAGTTGCTGTCGCTATCTTCTCGCCTTTATCATTTTCAATAAAAACCATTCTATCAGGCAGTTCATCAAGTTTTGTTGCATAATATCGATTCCATGCCTCCAAACCCTGTTCATAACTAATAAATTCTTTTGCAGACATTTCTATATCAATCCATATATCTCTATCATTGTCAGAATATGGCACAAATTTATACCCATTGGGCAGTTCATATTGTGGTAACTCAGATATATCTTTTTCAAGTAAAAGTTCATAATAACATATTCTTTCATCATGATTATCAAATCTTGCAGCCTCAATCTTATGTAATCCAGCGTCTAACACAGCTTTAACACTGTTCTCAATATTATTGATGTACTTAATCCTATCAATAGTGTTTCTGACCTCTGAAATACCTAGAGCCTTTTCATCCTCATCGGTACACTCTCCAAGCGCTCTCCGAATATTATATTCCAACCATTCCACCCAAGTATATGCCAATCCAAAAACATCACTATATCCCCTAAAACAATTATCATATGCTTCCAGATAACCTTCAAAAAAAGCAGTCATATTTTCAAAATCTATATCACAGGTAGTAATTCCTGACCATTGAAATGCCAGCTGGAGAACATGAGATATAGGATTACCATAATCAAGACATTCTAAATCTATTACCCATGGATTACCATTATCCCACATAACATTCTTAGGATCCATATCCCCATCAGACAAACATAATACATCCGGCAAAGAATTTCTAGCATTATTCATCTCTTTCTCTGCATAAATTAAAATCTTTTCATTGTCAGCTAAAAGAGACGAAATCTCGCTCTTATCTTCTTTCGCTTTAATAACATATTTGTGCCAGTCAATTTTACTTAATTCCGGCTCCTTATGAGCAACATTCTTAGGATTAATTGCATGAATCTTTCCAAGAATATTTCCTGCCATACGACTTTCATTATTTGAAATATTGTTCCAATCAGTAATGTGTCCTTTCTTCCAATTAAAAATATAAAAATATTGTCCTTCTACATTTTGCATTTTATTACCATTAACTGTTATGGAAGGTACAATAGGAATCCCTTCTTTTTCCAATATTCGTTCGATTTTCTCTGCCCTTGCATAGTTTTCAAACACTCCATATCTGCCCATTATTTCTTTATTTAAGTGCTTAACCGCATAAATCCCACAGTTTGTTGTCACTCTATACATTCTGTGCAAAAACCCACCAGATACAGATTTAACAGGCAGAATAATCTCTCCCAGTCCACAAGAAAACATCAACTCTGCCAACAATTCTTCTATCGCTTTTTCCTTCAACTTCGTTCTCCTAATATAAAATTTTACTTTATATAATTTTTGGCTTTTGCAAATTAAATACAGTCAATTGCCAGTTAATCTCACCCATGTATAACCAATACCATATACCGTTTTTATACACTCTGGACTATTAGGATTATCACATAATTTATTTCTTAAACGATTTACCACAACTGTAAGTGCATGTTCATCAACAAACTCTGTATCTCCCTGCCAAACTGTATCAATCAACTGACTTCGGCTCACACTGCGACCTCTGTTCTCAATCAGGCAGCGCAGTAATTTCTGCTCTGTTTTACTTAATTCAAGAACATTACTGCCATTTCTAAATTCCATTTTACCAAAATCAAAATAATAATCACCACTTCTAAATATCTGTTTTGCATCGTCTGCACCACGTAACCAAACCCTTATCCTTGCCCTAAGAACCATTAAACTAAATGGCTTTGTAATATAATCATTCGCACCAGATTCCAATCCGGATACAATATCCATCTCCATTTTATTTACAGTAAGCATAATCACAGGAACCTGACTTACTTTTCTAATCTCTTCCAGAAAATCCATTCCATTGCCATCTGGCAGATTAACATCTAACAAAATTAAATCAATTTGCTTCTCTATAAATTCCTTCCTTGCTGACTGAATTGAAAATGTCTGTATACAAAAATATTCATTTCTTAATGCAAGTTTAATTCCATTATTAAGATTTTTGTCATCTTCAACAATTAAAATCTGTTTCATATATGTTCTCTTTTCCTATATATTTAGAATTTTGCCGATGAAAATTTATTATTTTAGGTTGCTATGAATAGTAACTATTTTAACACGATTCAACATAGAATATTCCAGAAATACCTAAAACAGGAATTGCTGTTTTAAAACAACAATTCCTATTAGCTAAATAAATATTAGTTACGCCGTAACAAACAAATCATATAACTCTTCAATATTTTCCTGTGTGTAAGTTTTTCCTTTAAATACCACACAAACCTTTTCACTATATGCAAATACACCACTTTCAAGCTCCTCCAGACCATCTGGAAGTTTGATTTCGCGAAGCTCTTTATCATTTGAAAACACTCGTGAACCTATAATTTTCAAACTCTGTGGAAGTTTTACACTTTCCAGCATATAGCAGGAATTAAATGCATACTCCCCGATTCGTTTTACACCTTCTGGAATCTCAATAGACATTAAACTTGTACAGCCAGAAAAACTTTCATCTAAAATAACTGTCAGTCCAGAAGGAAGATTTATATGTTCCAGATTCTCACACCCAGAAAATGCTTCAAAACCAATTTGCACTACACTTTCAGGAAGCACCACTTTTTTTACAAAATTTGATTCTAAAAATGCACAGTCACCAATTTTAGTAACAGGCTTTTGATTACAAACATCCGGAATTTCAATTTCTGTTACTGTCTGATCATTCTTTGTACAATAAGCTGTAAGAGTGTATCCCTCATCATTTTCCTTAAATTCAAAGTAACCTTGTTTATATATGTCGCTCATTTTTGTTCTCCCTAATTGTTATGTATGTTAATAATTTGTGTTTTAACTTTTAATTAAAATCGTCAATATGCTCTGCATATTCCTCCAAAGCTTCTTTACTATTTACTGACGCAAAAATCTCAATACATTCCTCATTACTCAAATAGTCTGCCATACTAAATAGCAACAACAAATCAGGAAAATACTTATTTACAGATCGCCTTAAACGTTTAAGTGCATTTTTTGATGCTTCTATAATCTTATCACGATGTTCATAGAAGGCATCCTGATATACATAAGTTTCCGGATTAGTAAATTGTTCTTCATTATCTTCTAAATATTTACACATACATGCCGAAACTTCCTTCATCACATCATACAATTCCCATTCTCCTACACAATACTTATAATACCAATAATCTTCTGGCTCATCAGCCTGTTCGCTTAAATATTCTTTTGTATTTGCAATAATGCCTATAGAATCCATATACATTGGACAGTCTAATGCAAATATATAAATATCATCATATTCCTCCATCCAGCCTTTTAATGCATTTTCCATGGCAATTACAACATCATCTTCAAACTTTTTATAATCAAACATATATGTAATCCTCCAACTCCCAGAGCGTGTTTGAAAATTGCTCAGTAAAATTATTTTATCATGAACACACATATAATTCAATTAAATTTGCCATAAAACAAAATAATAACGTTACCATTCACGGCTACGCCGCTCATAGTAACAAGCAGCGCTTTCAGCGCCAAAATGCAC
>CAMWXG010000116.1 GCA_947178155.1 uncultured Lachnoclostridium sp. | reverse complement strand
TTTCTAAGGCGTGTCCACATATAAGAAAGTTGTATATTCCTATATTTATGATAATCAAAAAATGAATAATACAGCTTCCTTATAATTTTTTCATACTCAAACTTGGAAGCTTCATGAAATTTAGTCCTGTCAATTTTTTTTGCCTTAATTATCTCTTCTATACTATTTCTCATTTCATAACGGATGTTCCTGTCATCTACCACCATTTTGCCATTTTTTCCTTTCCAAGATTTCCACTAAAACTATACCAACAATTGAAATTAATGACAAAACGACTCCCTGTTTCTGCATAGGTACATGATAGTCCATATTTATAACATTTTCTCCCTTATCTAAAGGAATTATATACATACAATCTCCCGCTAATTGGTATGAAACTTCTTTTCCATTACATTTTATGCTCCAGCCTTTATCATAAGGTACAGCAATATACAACGCCTGCTGCTTTGTATCTGCTTCTGTTTTTATTACTACATGCCCATTTTTCATATCAGTAATTTCAGCTTTATTTTGAGATAAAAGTGTTGTAACCCTTTTAAGTTCATTTAAATCAAGCGCATAAAATTGCATATTACTCTCACTAAAATTATAAGAATTAGCAGACGTCATCTCTAAATAAGCTGTTGTATCCTGTTTATCTGTAGGAACATAAAATACAGAAGGTGAAAGCCATTGTGAATAACTAATTTTCTTCCTTCCATTTAAGTTAATCACGGAATTCATTTCTGAATACCATGGAATATTTCCATAAATCGCATAATCTCCCTGTTCAAACTCCAAATCAATTATGCAAGGCAATCCCTGTTCTATATCACCATTTTGTCTTATAACTGATTTAATAGGTTTATATATTTCTACTGTTTCTCCAAGAAGTTTGCCATACAGCATATTTTGATTTTCAAATGGATTTGAAGATATTTCCTGCCCTTCAAAGTTTCCATTACATGTAAATGCAAATGGCAGACAGTATGGATTCTCATACACGCTTTTACTATTATAAGTTCCCAAATCCTCTTTTATTTCAAGACCATTAATTGGCATTTCTGAAAGTACATATTTAACACCAAGCAGTGAATCTGTTCCAAGTATAGAAGTATTTACAACACACATATTTTCACCACAGATTCTATATCCCATATTATTAAGAAAACTTCTCTGTATATCATCTGGAGATGATGTATACCCGCTAATTGACCAATAATTATATGCCAATGCTTCATTATAATAAGCTGTAATACCTACATCCGGCGACTCATTTCTTGTTAAAGTCTGCGAAATCCTATATATATCATTATCATAATTTTTAAGCTGTTCAATCTGCATCTCCTGATTTTTAACATAATTTTGATAAACTTCCACATCTGATACATGATAATTATCCATTAAAAGTTTCATATTATATATTACATCACCCATGCTGATAACAAAAACAAGTGAAGACAAAATAATTATTTCTCGCTTATTTCTTTTATTCTTTATTACATAAAATACAAGAAAAATTAAAACGGAAAGAATAATAATCACTGCTAAAGTACAATACGTTTTCTTAACATCCTGCGAGGCATGCAGTGTATCACAGGCAATTATAGCTATTGTCAATATCAATCCTGATTTTATTGTACACAGGTATTCACTATCTCTATCAACTGACATATAATAACAGGCAGCAAGATATATAATTATAAAAATCCCAAGATGAGAATACCTATACCAATATGAACCTACTTCCTTTAGTAAAGAAAATGCAGCATACATAGGAATCCAAAAAAACAATACAAAAAGAAATCCAAACATGCATATATTCATAATTTTTTCTGCTTTTGATATTTGTTTTGCAATCAATGCTGAAATACATCCAATTATTGCAAATGTTCCACAAAATAAAGCAACACTTCCAAGAGAGCTAACCGAACCATATGTATAATTTTGTATTACAGAAGAAGGCTGTCCAAAAAAATGAAAATCTTTTATTAAGTCAAAATTAAGTCCTCCTCTGTTACTGTTTTTAAGTGCGCTTATTGTTGGCAAAAACAATACAGCACTAAACATAACACCAAGCACCATTGACCTTAAATATCTGAAAAAAGAAATAAACAGTTTCCGCCTGTCCCCTTTTTTTGTTATGCACCACATCTTTATCAACTCATAAATTACCCAAAAGCCCGAAAACAGACAATTAATTCCAGCTATATACCAGTTCATTATAATTGATATTCCAACAACCACAGACAATTTCAAACAGCGTACTTCCCCCCCCGACATAATTTCATGAACATATAATAAAATCAGGGGCAGTAAAATTACACCATCAAGCCACATAATATTGCTGGATTGTGCAATGCTGTACTGACTTAATGCATATGAAGCTGAAAGTATAATTATTATACTTTTCTTTAAGATTTTATATTCTCTATTAAAATAATTTCTAATAAATACAGAACATGTAACTGTTGCTAATGAAAGCTTTATAGCTACTAATAAGTCAAAAAATACATGAAGCTGCGATTTTTTAAAAAATACCACAAGTAAGTTCAAAGGCGATGCAAGATAATAGCTAAATACCGCAATATTTGTTCCCCCAAGAGTCTTTCCAAAAGAATATGATATATTATTTCTGCCCGCCAATACATCTTTAAAGTAACAATAAAAATCAAAATATTGTATATTGGCATCCGAGTATGCTAATGACTTCGTCCCAAATGGGGCATACCCCAATACTAAATATGTGCACATTACAATTAAAAATACCATTGCACCTGATAGTATTGTATCATATTTTTTTAACACATCTTTGGACATTATATAACTCCTCCCATTACATTTATCTTATTTGTGATATGGCTCTCCATTTATTATTCTATATGCCCTGTAAACCTGTTCCAAAAGCACTACCCTCATTAACTGATGCGGGAATGTCATATGAGAAAAACTAATACATTCATTTGCACTTTTTACAATTTCCTCATCAATTCCAATGGAACCTCCTATTATAAAAATAATATGGCTTTTTCCCTGTATACCAAGCATGTCTATTTTTTTAGCAAAATCCTCTGAAGATACCTGTCTTCCATTTATTACAAGAACTATTACATATGAGTCATCTTTTATGTATTTTCTAAGACGCCCGCCTTCTTTTTTACGAATCAAATTTTCTTCATTTACACTTGCATTTTCAGGCGTTTTTTCATCAGCAACCTCAATTATCTCAAGCTTACAATATCTGCCAAGTCTTTTTGAATACTCCCAAACTGCGTCTCTAAAATATTTTTCCTTTATCTTTCCCACACACAAAATTGTTATTTTCATATCTTATTATTATCACCTATGTTATATTTGCACACTTTCAATCACACCCTCTGCCTTTTGTAAACTTCATGTATTCACGATTTTTTGCATTACATGTTCTTTACTTGTAAGAGGCTTTGATGATGTTTTAACATCTTTATGTTCTGTTTCACTTTCACTGTTTAAAGCAAGACTTATGCAAAGTGCTTTATTTATCCTCTCAAGTATCTCATCATCAAGATGACAAACCTTTTCACGAAGCCTTGACTTATCTATTGTTCTAATTTGCTCCAATAAAATTACTGAGTCTTTTATAATATCATATTTTCTAACTTCAAGTGCTACATGTGTAGGAAGTTTTGCTTTATTCATCTTTGAAGTAATCGCCGCACATATTACAGTCGGGCTGTGCCTGTTACCCATATCATTTTGTATAATAAGTACCGGCCTTATGCCTCCCTGCTCCGAACCTACTACCGGTCTTAAATCTGCAAAAAAAATATCACCACGTCTTATATTCAAAACGTTCACACTCCATTCCAAAAAAACTTGAGAAGATTAAACCGGATACTAAAAAAATATGTATATCTTATCCTCTCTTTCCTATCTTTGCCATTTTGGAGAGAAGTATTCATAAACATTTGTAAATTCTAATTCTTTTTGCTGACAAAACTTTTATTATCTATCCTTTAAATTCTCAAATTGGTAAAAATCATATCCCTTTTTCCTCATTTCTTTTATTATAGAAGAAAGCGCATATGTATCAGATTTTGAAACTGCATGCATAAGTACAATAGCACCTTTATGATAATTCTGCATAAATTTGTCGAAAATAACATCTTTACCCGGCTGATTATGTACATCATAATCATAAAATGCCATACTCCAAAGTATTGTTCTGTATCCCAAATCCTTTGTAACCTGAAGACTTTGTTCGCTCCATTCTCCCATAGGCGGTCTTATATATTTATCCATATCATAGCCTGTGACTTCCTTCATGCACTTTTCACAGTCAAGTATCTCACTTTTTATTTTTGACACCGAACATGTAGGCAGTGAAGGATGATTCACAGTATGATTCCCCACAAGATGCCCCTCTTTTTTCATTCTTATAACCAAATCTTTATTATATTCTATGTAACTCTTTGTAACAAAAAATATTGCCTTTACTTTCTTTTTCTTAAGTTTATCCAATATTTTACCTGTATATCCATTCTCATAACCACAGTCAAATGTTAAATATATTTTCTTTTTCTTTGTATGTATATAATAATATGTATTCTTTCCCTCAAATAAACTGCTTTCCCCATTTCCCGGAACTTTGTGCTCATTATTTAATGCAAGTCCCCACTCATGCTTTAATGTAGAATAATTTGAATAATCTGCTTTCTTTGCCAAAACGTTATATGATACATCACTAAAACACAATATTACAATTAAAAACGCAATAATTATATTTCTGACTTTCTTTTTCATTCTAATCTCCCCTTCCATTACTTTTTAGTTACAACCATAACACTTTTTAATATTTGGGATAATAATCTCTTGTTGAAACCTTTTTTCCATTATGGTAGTATACTCTTGGAATACGTTTGCCTACATCACATACAAACTCATAATTAAATGAATACGCCATATCTGCAACCTCTTCTATAGAAATATATTCCTCTCCATCATGACCGACAAGAGTGACCACATCTCCCTCCTTTACATTTTCAATATCAGTTACATCTGCCATAAACTGATCCATACATATTCTTCCAAGTATAGGAGCTCTCTTTCCATGAATAAGCACACAGCCCTTTCCCGACAATGCTCTTGGATATCCGTCTGCATATCCTACAGGTATTGTTGCAACCTTTGTCTTTCTTACAGTTGTATATGTTCCGCCATAACTAATCTGAGCACCTGCATCAATCATCTTAACAAATGAAATATATGCTCTAATCTCCATTGCAGGAATAAGTTTTATTCTATTTTTATCAACCTCCTTGGAAGGATACATTCCATATAAAGATATGCCATAGCGCACCATATCTAAATTAACACTCTGCATTTCTATTATTCCTGCACTGTTTGACACGTGCTTTAAAGGTATTTTTATTCCTGCTTCTTCAATACGCCTTACAAATGAAATATATCTTTCAAATTGTATATTTGACCTTGTCTTATCCTCTTCATCCATTGTTGCAAAATGTGTAAAACATCCATCTATCGAAATTCCATTAAGTACTGCAATTTTCTTTATCACTTCAAGACTCTCATCATCAGGCTTAAATCCTATACGGTTCATTCCTGTATCAATCGCAATATGTACACTCGCTTTTTTGCCAAGTCTTACAGCAATATCTGACATACTTTTTGCCATATCATACCGAAAAACTGCTGTTGAAATATTATATTTAATCATCGGCGTATATAAAGGTTCAGGAGTATACCCAAGTATAAGTACAGGTTTGTCAAAGCCTGCCTGACGCAGTTCAATTCCCTCTTCAAGTATAGCCACTCCATATGCATCAACTATACTGTCAATAGTACGCGCAATCTCTACAGCCCCATGACCATATCCATCAGCTTTTATAATCGCCATAAGTTTTGTATCTGGTTTTAAAAGCCTCTTTGCTGACAAGACATTTTCATAAACTGCATCAAGATTAATATCTGCATGTACCCTATAATATTCTTTCATGGAAGTACCTCCGGTAATATTTCAATAATATCTGAAGCAAGCATTGCATATTTACTCCTGTCATTTGTATAAGTATCTGCTGTAATGCCATGTATACATACAGCAAGACACGCCGCTTCAAAAATTTCCATATCCTGAGCTATAAGCCCCGCTATCATTCCACATAGCACATCTCCGGAACCACCCTTGGCAAGTGCATTGCTGCCTGTTGTATTTATATAATATTTGTCCCCATTAGAAACAACTGTTCTCGCATCTTTCAGCACAATTGTACATCCATTTGACTGTATACCACAATACTTTATAATATTATCTTTAATATCATCAACTGATGATTTAGTCAATCTGCTCATCTCCTTAAGATGCGGCGTTATTACAAAGTTATCACCAAGATTTATATTTTCCGCATGTCCTTTTAGTTCTGCATATATATTTAATGCATCAGCATCCATAACTACAGGCTTATCATCTACAGCAATAACTCTTTCAACAAGCTTCTTTGACAAAGCAGACATTCCAAGACCTGGCCCAACCGCAATAACATCAGCCATTTTTAATGCATCCTCTATCCCATTTTCATATGACATAGTAATAGCTTCCGGAAGTTTTAATTTTATAAGCTCTTTATTTTTTTCAGATGTAGCAGCATAGACAAGTCCACATCCCATTCTATATGCAGCTTTTGCAGTAAAATAGCATGCTCCGCTCATATCATCTGAACCTGCTATTACAAGTACTTTTCCATAGCTTCCTTTATTGGTGCGTGCTCGTCTTGGCGGCATAAATGTATAAATATCTTCCTTTGTATAAGTAAATATATTAGGAGCTGCAATTTCAAATGCCTTTCTTGGAAATCCAATATCAGCAACAGTAATATTTCCTGCATAACTTGCTCCGGGATATAATAAAAGCCCTGTCTTGTTATACCCAAATGTTACTGTATAATCTGCCTTTACTGCACGTCCAAGCACTTTTCCACTGTCTGAACTTATGCCTGAGGGAACATCTACAGCAACAACCTGTGATTTCTGTAAATTAATCCATTTAATACATTCAGCAAACTCTCCTGTAATATCCCTTGACAAGCCTATTCCAAACAAAGCATCTATTATAATATTATATTCATTATCATTTGGCTTAGTGATAAATCTTACATCAAGGCTTCGAGCAATATTTATCTGTGTATGCATCTCCTCACTTGCTTTGTCCATATTTCCAACAATAAAAATTGAGGCATCATATCCTGCTTCCTTTAAAAGCCTTGCAGCTGCAGCACCGTCGCCACCATTATTTCCAACACCACACACAGCAAGAACCTTCACATCTGTCCTATCCTTATCACAAATAGATTTAACAAAATCTGCCACTTCCATAGCAGCTTTTTCCATAAGCACCACAGAGGGTATACCTATTTCTTTTATTGATATCCTGTCAATCTCTGCTGCCTTTGCCGCACTTGTAATATATTCCATATATAACCCCCTTCTTTATATTGTGTGAATATTACCTTAAATTTTATATAGTATACCATAATATAAGTATAACGTCTATCGCTTTATGTCCTTTCAAGTCTATAAGAAGACGGACTTATTCCCTTATATTTGCGAAACGTTTTTGAGAAAGAAAGTGCATCATTATAGCCAACTTCCTTTGCAATTACAGAAATCTTTAAATCAGATTGTTGCAACAAGATGCATGCCTTATTCATACGATACTGCATTAAATACTCTTGTGGGGATAATCCAAGTGTGCGCTTAAAAATATTTGTCAGATAACTTCTATCTATACCTATCTCACTCGCAATATCATTTATATGGATTTGCTCACAAAGATGTTCATCCATATAAGAAAGTGCATAATCCAAATA
The DNA here is from genome assembly GCA_947178155.1 of uncultured Lachnoclostridium sp. GTDB lineage: Bacteria > Bacillota > Clostridia > Lachnospirales > Lachnospiraceae > Butyribacter. The sequence goes on along the minus strand of CAMWXG010000116.1, from coordinate 743 downwards.
TTTTTGCCATGAATTATAAGAATTTTCCTCTTCAGAATTGTACAAAGAATATTCCTCAATTAGAGCAGCCAAAATCTGCAAAAGTGCCGCTGTACGCTTTAATTCATTACCGGGATTTCCTGAACGTGCCATCATCATTTGCTGAATACAACTTAGCATATAATAAGTATTTGTATACTGCCCAGTAACATGTTTTTCGTCCAATCCTGCATACTTCAGATAATTTGCAGCCTTTATTCCTGAAAATCCTACCCACATATAATCCCATGGATACTGTTTGTCTGCCTCATAAAACACTTCTGTATCAGGGCATATAAGAAAAAAATCTCCCTTTTTAAGCTTATAAGTTTCACCATTGACCTTATATAAACCAGTTCCTTCACAGATAAAATGCAGTATATATTCACTTCTCATTCCCGGTCCATAACTATGTCCCCTCGCACAATTCTGTACACCACAAGTAGTAACAAACAAATCTACTGCATCATTGTGAAGATGCTCCAATAATTGGAAGCCTGCAACATTAATATATACAGTATCATTAGGCTTTAACATATCTTCCCTCCAAAATCATATGATTTCATACCAACACATATGTCATTATAAATGAAAATCACAAAAATTTCAAGCTACAGCTGCTGACTGCCGTTACTTCTTAACTACAATTATGTTACTGTTCACTTCACTGCCAGTAACAAGCAGTGCTTTCAGCACTGAATGCACACATTTTGCCAAAATAAGAT
>CAMWXG010000115.1 GCA_947178155.1 uncultured Lachnoclostridium sp. | reverse complement strand
GAATGTGACTCAAGAGCTTTTATCTTCTCATAAGACAGGTTTACATTTTCCTCTACATACCGATTCTGTTTTTCAAGTTCCTTAATGCTTATGACACCTTCTTCACTGGAATCTATAGTATGATTTGCCTCCTCAAGAAGATTACCGCTCTTATCTCTCAATTCTCCAAACTTATCCTCCATCTGCGCCATACGCATCACCACATCATTAACATCTGCAGTCTGTGTAACAGTTCCCTCTGATATTTCTTCCAGCGCATTGCTGATATTTCCCATATTTTCTTCAATAACCTGCAGTTTGCCGGAGCATTTAAGCAGTTCCTTTGTAAATTCCATAATACGTACAAGGATGTTTGAAATTTTTCCAGTCATTATATTAAAGCTGTTTGCCAGCAACCCCACTTCATTTTGACTACTCTCATCTGCCTGCAGAGAAAAATCGCCCTCTGACGCCTCCTTCAACAAACCTGTCATTGAAACCACAGGTGTTGTAAGTCTTCTGGCAAGAAAAACTACTACAAATATAGCTGCTAAAATTACAACAACTGAAATAATAATCGAAATAATAAGCAGTCTATAAACCATAGCCATAGCTGAGCTTTGCTTATGTAATGTAAGCAATGACCATGAACCGGACTCTCCTTTCAGCGCAATATCCTTGTAACTGACATAGTATTTTTCCCCATCATATACTGCCTTGGCACTCCCACTTTTTCCTGACATTACCTGTGTAATGATTTCCATAAAACTATCTGAAATCTTAAGCGGATGTTCCTCTGTAATAATATTGCCATCCGCATCCATTTTCGGATTTCCGGAAGAATCTTTGACAGAAATAGTTCTTGTCAAATCCTTGTAATTATATTGTTCCTCAATCTGTGCTGTATCTGGATGCGCAACTACAACACCCTCACTATCTATAACAAATGAAATCCTGCCCTCTTCTTTACTTGAATATTCTCCTATTAAGTCCTGAAGAAAATCAAGCTTTAAATCTGCGGCATAAACCCCTGTCAATTCATTGCCCTGATACATTGGGAAAAAGATAGAAGCACATGGCTTTCCGGTTGCAACAGAATAATAAGATTGGGATATGAAGGCTTTCTGCTCCTCCAACATCTGAGTAAACCACCACCTTGTTGAACGATCTGCAAGTTCCCCTGATGAGCGACCAGTCTGCATGCCATCTATCCCCTGTATATAAAGTAAATCTAAATACGAATTATTTTCCACACACTTTTCTAAAAGTGGAGTCTGAACCTCTGTTTCCATTGTTAAAATGCTTGGATTTTCTGCCAGAATTTCATTGACACTATATGCCCCATCCATAAAAGTAGATATATCATCTGACAACAGCCCCGAAATATCCTGATTTTTTGAATAAACATCTTTCTCATAAGATGTTGTAAATAATATCAGAATAACCACCACTAATACTATTGCAAGTATACATATAATCGTCAGCATTGGAATTAATAACTGCTTAAAAATACTTTTTCTCCTCATAAAGGTACCTCCTCCTTTATCAATCATTTTTCAGATTATAACAAAATATCATTCTGCTATTTCATAAATGCTACAGTTACTGTTCACTTCGTTATAAGTAACATGTATATATAGATTTATTATAACACCTCTGGACATATATGTAAAAATCGTATATGATATGTATATTATATCATAATGTTATAATAGAAGGAGGCAGCCTATGTCAATATCTTATGAATACTACAAAATATTTTATTATGTGGGGAAATACAAAAGTTTCAGTAAGGCAGCAAAAGCACTGAACAACAGCCAGCCTAACATTACAAGAACTATGAATAAGCTGGAATTTGAACTCGGCTGCAAATTGTTTATTCGTTCCAAGAAAGGCGTAACATTAACAGCAGATGGTGAAAAATTTTTCTGCCATGTTCAGGAGGCTCACAAGCACCTTCAAATGGGAGAGGCAGAAATTGATGCCAGCAAAAAACAGAACACCGGACATATTTCCATCGGTTTTTCTATTGGAATAACAGAACTACTGCTGCATAACAGAATACTTCCAATTCTTCATGATTATCATCTTTTGTACCCTGAAACCCACATCAGGATTATCAATAATTCTACACCTAACCTTGTCTCAGATGTATATCATGGACTAATTGACATGGCTGTTGTCACTTCATTTTCTGATTCAAACTTAAATCTGCATGAAACAGTTTTAAATTCTTTTCAGGATATATTAATTGCCGGCTCCTCTTTTGCCCACCTTAAAGATAAAGTCCTGACACTTTCACAATTAGTACAGTATCCCATCATCAATCTATGGCATGGAACAGAAACCTACGAATTCTATCATAAAATCTTTGATTCGCATGATTTGCCGTTTGAACCAAAAATTGAAACAGCTACAACCGACCAAGTCCTTTCATTTGTATCAAATGACATGGGAATTGGTTTCATTTCCCCAATGTATGCAAAAAATGCGCTTAGAGAAGGAGCAGTTTTTCAAATAAACCTCGCTGAAAATATTCCTATGCGCAATATCAGCTTAATCCACGATATCAAAAGACCAGTCAATGTCGCAGCTGATATCCTTGAAGATATGATCTGTGATATCAAAACCACTACTGCTTAAGTTGATACGATACCTGATTTTTTCAGCTATTGAATAGGAGGATTTTTGTCAAAAACCAATAAGGAAAGCCCCTCACTTCATCTACAAAATGATGGACTTCCTCTATAATTATAAAAATTGCCGTTTTTTTAATTTAATATACTAAAATTTACAATCTATTACAATTCATTGATAGTTGCAGTAATTGCCATATTGCGTATCCGTCTTGCAGGAACATAAACCGCTATAGCGCATGACACAAAAACTAAAATCAAAATAATTTCAATCGTTGAAAATGGAATTTTCCATTTTCCACCAAAATGTGTAATTATTATTTTTACATAAATTAAATAATGGAGTATCAGTCCTATTATAATTCCAACAATTGTACCACAGAAAGCATAAGTAACAGCTTCCCCTCTTATCATTTTTGTAACCTGACGACTCTCCATACCAACTGCCCTCATTGCACCATACTGCTTTATCCTTGCAGACACACCCATTGAAATGCTGTTCATAATATTAAGCACAGTTATAAAAGAAATAATAGCAATAAAGCCATATGCTGCAAGCCTAAATACCCAATAGCTGCTGTATATTACATTATCATCTTCTCTGCGGTCTACAAATGAATAATTACCTGCCAGATTACGAATATTATCTACATCATCCTCGGATGTGTCTTTTTCCAGTATAATATTTATCATCATATACCCATGCTCTCCTGTCAGGCGCATAAAAGTTTCTTCAGAACAAACAACTACTGTAGAGCCGCTGACACTCCCAATTCCCTCAGATACAACACATGAAATCTCAAGCTCATTATTGTCAATTTCTATTTTATCGCCAACATCAAGCCTGCTGTCATCACTAAAAATTGTGAATACATAATCAGAATCTCCATAAACCTTTGACAAATCTCCACTTGCCACAGATTTTTTAGTACTTTCCAACATAAATTCCTCATATGATATCAAATCAACAACTGTTTCATTTCCATTAATTTTAACTGGAAGCTTAACCGCATACATAGTACCAAAAGCATTTTTTACAAATGACATTTCGTCTATTTTTTCAGCAAGGCTCATCTCTATGGAATTTGTATTTTCCTGACTTGCAATAGCAATATCTGGTGAAAAATTACTTTCTGACGGAAGCAGTTTATTCACCATATCAAGACAGGCTGAAAAAGCCAGAAATAAAGTAATTGTGAGGGCAAATGAACCTGTCATAAGAAACAGATTTTTCTTAGCCGATGTCGCATGATTAATACCCAATGAAGTCTCTACTTTAAAAAATCTGGTATTTGCCGCATGTCTGACATTTTTTGACATTCCTATATTACCAGACACTGCAGCTATTGGAGAAACTCTCGCCGCCTGCTTTGCGGGAGAATGCGCTGCAATGAACACAGTAATAATACCAACAGCTATTCCACAGACAATTCCACTTATGCTCACTCCAAAAAGCGGCATGTCTACCCATTCACCCTTAACTATAAATCGAAGTATTGCACACAAAATCCAACATATTATCATACCAAGCAGACAGCCTGCCGGAATGGCACTCTTACACCAGTTTAGTGCTTCCAGTCTTACAAAACGTACAATTTGCTCTTTACTTGCACCAATGCACCTCATCATTCCAAAGAAACTTGTTCTTTGTGCAACATTACTGTTCATGCAGCTTGAAATCATCAGAACACCTGAAATCAATATTAACAAAAAGCAGACAAAAGCCAACGGATAAATATTCTTTACAGTTTTATTGCTGCTTGCTCCTGCCAAACCAAGAACGGCAGTATTCTCATCTATATTTCCATCATGAAATCCATATCGTTCTTTTATGTCTGCAATCGCTTTTCTAAGATTGGTATTTTTCGTAAACTGAATGTAATATTTAGAATCTGCGCTTTCCCCATTAAGACTGCAGATTGTTTTAAATGCAGATCTATTCATATACACACAGCTTCCGTCAATAATTTCGTTAAATTCTTCATCATCTTCATAAAAAGCCGATACATTAAAATTAAAATCTTGCGCTGGTGTATTAAGAGTAACACTGTCACCTAAATTGATTCCAAAAAGTTCTTTTGCGCAAACACTTAAAGCAATTTCTTTATCATTTTGGGGATAATAACCTTCAACTTTGTAATTCATAATATCTGCAAGATATGTTTCCTCAATCCCATATAAAACTACATTTTTTTCATTTATATAGAAGTCCTTATTTACATCAGTGTTTAACTCTCCATATTCAGAAAAGACTGCAATATCAAAATTCTGACTTATCTGTTCCACTTTATCACTTTGCACATCTTTAAGTATAATATGATAATTGCCATGCTTATTTATCATTTCTGTCTGCTCTGCTCTAATCCACATTTCTGCCATAGAAAAAATAGATGTAACCATAAATACAGCAAGCACAATACAAATACGTGTCATACGGCTCTGACGCTTGTGTGCACGTGCAGAAATAGATACAAGACTAAGATAACTTTTCATTCACAGCACCTCCCTAAATCAGTCAGTACTCCATCTGATACATTTAAAACCCTATCAGCAGCCTGCGCAATGCTTCTATTATGAGTAATCATAATAATAGTCTGTTCATATTTCTTTGATGCTTCTTTTAGTAAGGCAATTACTTCACTGCTGTTCTGTGTGTCAAGATTTCCCGTCGGCTCGTCAGCTAAAATTAGTGATGGACGTGTAATTAGTGCACGCCCAATTGCTACCCTTTGCTGCTGCCCACCAGATAACTGGTTTGGAAGATGATTACGCCGTTCTCTTAAGTTAAGCACAGTAAGCAGTTCTTCCAGATAATTCTGGTCAGGCTTCTGATAATCAAGTAACATTGGAAAAATTATATTTTGCTCTACAGTCAGTTCAGGAATAAGATTGAACGCCTGAAAGATAAAACCAATATTTCTCCGCCTGAAAATTGTAAGTTTACGGTCATTCATTTCAAAAATCTCTTTGCCGCTAATTATTACTCTGCCAGATGTAGGAGTATCCAGAGCACCTATCATATTAAGAAGTGTACTTTTACCAGAACCGGATTCTCCAACGATAGCTACATACTCGCCCTTGGGAACAGAAAAGCTGACTTTCTTTAATGCGTGTACAGCAGTTTCACCGTTTCCATATGTTTTACAAATATTGTTAACCTCTAATAAATTCATTGTATAAACACCTCTTTCTGTTTTGATAGTTACAATATAACATCGAAACCCTACAGCGATATTACAATTAACCTACAATTTTGTAGGAATCAAAAAATTCATAATAAAAGAAGTTCCAATACCTAATGTGCTGTCAACTTCTATCGTCCCGTTATGAGCCTCCACAATTGCCTTTGTAAGCGGCAACCCAAGCCCTATACCCTGTATATCTTTAGAAAAGCGGCTTCTATAAAACCGCTTGAAAATATGGTATAAATCTTCCGAATGTATTCCGCTGCCATTATCTTTCACGATAATCTGAACAACAGAAGCGAAAGCCCTCCACTCAATATGAATAATATCTCCCTTTTGTGTATGATCAAGGGCGTTTTTAACAAGATTATCAATAGCTTCAACTATCCAGTTGCGGTCACATAGAAATGTAATTTCTTTATTTCCTGATAAACAGATTTCTTTTTCCTCCTGCTGGGCGCGGAACAAAAAGTGTTTATTAACACTTTCTACAATTTCAGACACATTTTCCATTGACTTTTCTAATACAATCGTACCTGAATCCAGTTTTGTAATTTTCAAAAGATTTTGTACAAGTGCTTCTATTCGGTCAAGCTCCTGCTCAGAAAGCAGACTAAACTCTTGAATAGTTGGAATTTCTTTCGCCTCATCCTGTATAATACCATTGTAAATATTAAGAGCAGCAATAGGTGTCTTTAACTGGTGTGAAATATCTGATATGGTATTTCGCAAAAATTTCTTTGCTTTTTTCTCATTCTCAGCATGAGCATTTAAGATAGTAACTAAAGAATTTACTTCATGAAATAATCTATATAACTCGCCCTCGTCATTACATTCAATGCTAACATCTTTGTTGCCCGAAATATATTCTGTAATCTGTGATATTGCATTTTGCATAATCCTGTGCTGTTCCATAAAATATCTATAGCAGAGTGTCAATATTAAAGCACTCATACACAAAAAACAAATCATTATACAAAATGCTCCATTTCTAACTTCAAAAATTACAAAAAACAAAGAAATAAATATAAAAACAAAAATACACAAAAACATACCGGCAAAAAGTGATTTAATTTTTCGGTTTGCAAATATTTTCATTATACACCTCAATCCATAATATTCCATTTATAACCCATGCCTCGGACAGTAACAATCCGTTTTGGTTTCCCCGCATCATCCTCAATTTTTGTACGAAGCCTACGGATATACACTGTAAGTGAGTTATTGTCTATATAGCTATCGTTACAATCCCATAACCTGCCCAAAATCTGCTCTGGGGAAAGTATCTTTCCGGGATTTTCCATAAAAAAGCGCAAAAGCTTATACTCACTTGCAGTCAAATCAATCAGCTTTCCTTTTTTATATACCTCACCTTTAAGAAGTTGAATATTTATGTCATTAGAGTTCAATTCTGTAAAAGCATCACTAAAATTCTCACTCCTGCGAAGCAACGCATTGATTCTTGATAAAAATACCGCTAATTTGAAAGGCTTTGTAATATAATCATCACCACCAATATCAAGCCCCATAATAATATCCGTTTCCTCGTCAGCAGCAGTAAGAAACATTACAGGCACTTTAGAAGTCTGGCGTATCTTTTTACAAAAATCAAAGCCAGAGCCATCAGGCAGTGATACATCCAAAATAACCAAATCATATTTTCCATCTGCCCATAATGTATCCGCCTCTAACGTAGTACGTGCAACCACCATTTCATACCCTTGCTTTTTTACAGCAAAAGAAAGTCCGTTAATTAAACTCAAATCATCTTCCAGTAAAAAAATCTGTTTCATTTGCTAATCCTTTCTTTTATACTCAAACATTTGAGGTGTTTACAGAATTGCGAATATTGTAAAACAATGTAGCAATCCATACATTAGTTGGGCGACAAAATACCTTTTTTGCCCAACATTATTGTATATATTCAAACAAATATGCTTACTATAACATGCTTCTTCTATTTTTTCAAGAAAACAATCTTTTTCCATTACAATTCCATATTAATCAGTGATGCCATTAGCTCTTCCCCTGTTAGTAATGTCATCAACTTAAGAATATCCAAATTAAGACTTTTGATTCCGCGGAAATTTAACACATGTATGTTTGTGTGTTTATGTTTATATGTTTACGTTTGTAAGTGCAATTTGGACTAATCAGTTATACACATTACCACAAATGCCTACGACTATGAAATACACTACATTCTTATACTTTATATCAAAGAACAAAATAAAGTCTATTGATATTTTTGTTTACTTTTAATTTAAATAAATGTATAATAACAATGTTGCTAATAGTAATATCTGGAGGGAAATATGGATAATATTATTCTTGGTCTTTTGCTTTTGGAAAGCAGGACAATTTATCAGTTAAGAGAACGAATCAGAAAAGGAATGGATTTGATGTATAGTAGCAGTATGGGCAGCATACAAGCCGCCATTAAAAAACTGCTGAATCATGAATATATCAGTTATGAAGAAAGTGTGGAAAATGGAAAATACAAGAAAACCTATACTATAACGGATAGTGGGAAACGTTGTTTCTTTGAATGGATAAACAGTCCGTTTGAAGTACAAAATACCAAAAATCCGGAATTAGTAAAGGTATATTTCATGGGTTTTTCAGATAAGACAAGCCGTAAGAATAACATTGAAAAATATCTGTCCCATTTGACTGAGAAATATCATGTGCTAAATGCCATTTGTGAAGAAGCACAAAATGTAAATATTACGGAAAAAAACAAGGATATAATTTTTTATCAGCTTTCGGCAGCTCGTTATGGAAGAGATTTTATGAAATTTAATATTGAATGGTATAAAAAACTAA